>JBBAAG010000024.1 GCA_041658405.1 Elusimicrobiota bacterium | reverse complement strand
GGTGTGTCCGCTCCCGTGCCTGAGATACTGGCTAAACTCTTTTCGTTGCTTAAGTCAGGGTCAGTTACCGTGCTCGTGGGCAGGCTCGTGTCATACATGAATGTGCATTCAAGAACGCTTTCCGTTGAGATGTTTAAGCTGCGGTCGCGCGTCCTGGTCTTCACAAGGTATCTCGTGTTCGTCACCCACGTCGGGGTGCTCACCTGGTGGCTCCAGTTGCCGCCTGTGTTGCTTACCGTAAAGTAGTAGGTGTCATTCTGCGTAAAGCCGTAGTTCGGTGTGTCGGGTTTCCACCACAGCCCGCTGTCGCCTACGTCCTGGATCGCTAGCTGTTCTATGTCCAGCCCGCTGGCGTTGGTCTCAGCATCCGAGGACGTTCCAGCCAGCTGGCTTAATGTGTTGTGGTAATGCGTGCTCGGGGACGTAAGCCATGATTTCGGTAAGGTCTCGTCCCATCTAAACGTTCCTGTGGTCCATTCGCCTAAGTTGCCAGCCCAGTCTACCGCACGGCTGTAGATCTTATAAACCTTTTTGTCGCTGTAGGACGGGCTCGCGTGTTTCCACGGGTCCGTATCTACGCTCACCAGCCAGCTGCTTACACCTACTTCCCAGCTCGTACTCCCAGGGTGATAGTAGCTGTTATCCGTTTCGTTATAGATACGCGTATATACTTTATCCACGCCGCTTAAGTTATCCGCACTTGTGCCGCTGAGCGTCAGGAGCGTGTTCGCAGGGCCGTAATAGCCTGTACCGCTTTCTCCAGGGACCGTCAGCCTTGAGACCGGTGCGCTTGTGTCGTACCAGAAAACTACCGTGCTTAAGACTATATCGTAATTGCCTGCGTTATCGTACCCGCGGCTGATTATACGGTAGCGCGCGCCGTCGTTCCAGCTTATCCCGCCATATGTCCAGTTAACCGTTGCGTTGCCTATACCGCTGGTATCGTTGGCACAGTCCACCCAGTGAACGTTCGGGCTCCAGCTTGAACCCGTCCACGTGTAGACATCCGAGGTGCCGTTATAGCTTGAGACCTTGACCTCTACTTTGCTTAACCCTGTATAATATCCGTTCGCCGTGCCGCCTATCACCGTCAAGGTCTTCTGCGTTGTGCCGTCTCCTGGCGTCGTTACCCGGCTTACCGGCGGGGTTGTGTCATAGTACAGTGTGTACTTAACACTCGCGTCTTCTTCGTTGTCCACATCGTCTTTGCCCCACACCCTTATCTGGTAACCCCTGTCACTCGCCCAGCTTACGTTGCCGCTGTCGGGATAACGCCATTCTGTTAAATTCGCGTTCAGGCCCGTTGCCGTTAGCGTCGTTACGTCAACTGACGTAAAGCCCGTGCCTGTATAGTACTTCGAGTCGTCCGTCGCCTGGATCGTTAATTTTATCCAGCCCGTTGAGTTAAGCCCCACGTTCGTCCCCGCGGGGTTGTCCGCTGCTGTGCCGCTGATATATGCAGACGTGTTGATGTACTGCGCTGGATGCGTGACGTATGTCTCAGGATCGCTTGTGTCTATGACAAACGTGTTCGACGAGGTGCCTTCTGCATATACGCTCTGCCAGTTCCACGCTTTATCCCTTGACTTCGCTACCATTAAATATGTCTTGCCGCTGGACCACGTAAGCTGGCTGTCCGCATACGTCCAGCTGTCCGCCCATAATTTGAAGTCGCTGGGTTCGCTTGTCGTGCTAAGCCATACCTGCGCACCCCAGCCGCCGGTGCCGTTGTAATACACGCTGTCTACCATGTCGTATATATAGAACTCAACGCTCTGTTTCTGCCCGGGGGTTAGATCATCATACGTGCCGCTGAGCGTCGTTATTCCGCTGTACTCCCCGCCTTCGGCAGGGATAACAATCGTCGCTGTGGGCGAGGTTATGTCATAGACTACCAATACATCCGCGCTCGCCAGGCCTATGTTGCCGGCCATGTCGATCGCGTGGGTCCTCATCAAGTATTCGCGGTCGCTCTGGAAGACCAGCGTGCCGCTGCTCCAGGTTATCCCCTGGTACGCTCCTGAGGCTGCGTTGTTAGCTCTCACCCAGTGCGTTGTGCTTAAGACCACGGTGAACGTGCTTCCGTTCCACCACGGGCCCCCAGGGTATTCACGGATGCCGAATTCCACCATGTTGGCTGCTATGCCGATGCCGTCTTTCGCGGTGCCGGTTATTGAACTCAATGTATTGTAATGCCCGCCCGTTACCGGGACGCTCACCACGCTCGTGGGTAGGCTCACATCGTACATAAAAAGGTTCTCGCTCGTGCCTTCTGTCGTCCAGTCCTGCGTATTACCCGCGGTATCCACTGCCCTTACCTTTACCCAGTAGCTCGTCTGGTCTATCAGCGCGGGGGTTATGTACGTCCAGTTCTTCACCACTCCGCTGCCCGTTACTTCCGCGGTGCTCCATACAACACCAGTTGCACTGAACGTGCTCGTGCCGTTGTACCACATACCGCTGCCCCAGGCTTCCTGCAGAGCTACTTCCACTCGGCTGACCTTTGAGATACTGTCAACTGCCGTACCTGTGATGTTGCCAAGGACTTTGCCAGGCCCGCCGTAATACCCGGCGGTCACCGGTAAGATTATCGATGCCGTTGGAATCGTGATGTCATATGTGAATGTCCTGGTATTGACGCTTTCTTCATTCCCGGGGACCGGCAGCGCACTGTCTGCACTCCAGTATTTTAGTTCATAACTATGACCGTCTTTCCAGTCATTAACATACGTGCTCGTCCAGACCGCCCAGCCGTCTGCGGTCTTGGCTGTCCATGTGCTGGCTTGCGTTGCTGTCCACCCGCCGCTAACGCCGTTCTCCCACCATTTGTTCTCTTCACTTGCTCCTGAGGTCGTGTCCTTGAACGTTATATTCACCGCGCTGACGCCGCTCTTTAACGCTCGCGTGCCTGTTATGTCCGCGCCTGTGCCGCTTACCGTAGGAAGGTAGTTTACGTATGTCATTGTGCTTGAGGGTAAGGCCATACGGCTCTCCGGCGCTGTGTCGTCAAATATGAATGTGCTGCCGCGGATACTATAGAAATCTTCCGTGTTCAGCGCTGTGTCACGCGACCTTACTGTGATATAGTAACTCGTGCCGCTCTTTAAGTCGCCGCTGGTTTTTGTCAGTGACGTGTATTCCCAGCTCTTGGGTTCTCCGCCCGTGGGCGTTATTGTTATGTAATATACTGGAGGAGCGCTCTGGTTGAAGTTGTCGCTCTCTATGCTCCCGCCCGTGCCGTTCCACCAGCTGCCCAGCGCGTTGTTCCTCACTCCGATATATACCGCGTTGACTCCGCTGCCGCCTAGGCCCGCGTCCTTTGATGTGCCAGTTATCGTGCTTAAGCTCCTTATGTACCCGCCGTTGGAAGGGCTTATGACGTAACTCTCCGGAGCTACGTTGTCATACCTGAACTGCGGGCTGGTACTGTAGATTACCTGATAATTCCCGGATTTATCCCTGCCCCGGCTCATTACCTGGTATTGCTTGCCCAGTGTCCAGGTGAATGTCGCGCTCCACGCGCTCCAGTTGCCCGAGGTGTTCATCAACGGATAGGTGAACCACGCGCCTTCCGGCAGGATCTGCCCTTCTGAACTTCCTTCTGCTTTCCACTGGCCCGCTGTATTGTCCCACCACCACCCGATATCCGCATCCTTTATCCTCACGCTTACTTCGCTTACTTCCCCGGGTGTGTCCGCTCCCGTGCCTGAGATACTGGCTAAACTCTTTTCGTTGCTTAAGTCAGGGTCAGTTACCGTGCTCGTGGGCAGGCTCGTGTCATACATGAATGTGCATTCAAGAACGCTTTCCGTTGAGATGTTTAAGCTGCGGTCGCGCGTCCTGGTCTTCACAAGGTATCTCGTGTTCGTCACCCACGTCGGGGTGCTCACCTGGTGGCTCCAGTTGCCGCCTGTGTTGCTTACCGTAAAGTAGTAGGTGTCATTCTGCGTAAAGCCGTAGTTCGGTGTGTCGGGTTTCCACCACAGCCCGCTGTCGCCTACGTCCTGGATCGCTAGCTGTTCTATGTCCAGCCCGCTGGCGTTGGTCTCAGCATCCGAGGACGTTCCAGCCAGCTGGCTTAATGTGTTGTGGTAATGCGTGCTCGGGGACGTAAGCCATGATTTCGGTAAGGTCTCGTCCCATCTAAACGTTCCTGTGGTCCATTCGCCTAAGTTGCCAGCCCAGTCTACCGCACGGCTGTAGATCTTATAAACCTTTTTGTCGCTGTAGGACGGGCTCGCGTGTTTCCACGGGTCCGTATCTACGCTCACCAGCCAGCTGCTTACACCTACTTCCCAGCTCGTACTCCCAGGGTGATAGTAGCTGTTATCCGTTTCGTTATAGATACGCGTATATACTTTATCCACGCCGCTTAAGTTATCCGCACTTGTGCCGCTGAGCGTCAGGAGCGTGTTCGCAGGGCCGTAATAGCCTGTACCGCTTTCTCCAGGGACCGTCAGCCTTGAGACCGGTGCGCTTGTGTCGTACCAGAAAACTACCGTGCTTAAGACTATATCGTAATTGCCTGCGTTATCGTACCCGCGGCTGATTATACGGTAGCGCGCGCCGTCGTTCCAGCTTATCCCGCCATATGTCCAGTTAACCGTTGCGTTGCCTATACCGCTGGTATCGTTGGCACAGTCCACCCAGTGAACGTTCGGGCTCCAGCTTGAACCCGTCCACGTGTAGACATCCGAGGTGCCGTTATAGCTTGAGACCTTGACCTCTACTTTGCTTAACCCTGTATAATATCCGTTCGCCGTGCCGCCTATCACCGTAAGGACCTTCTGCGTTGTGCCGTCTCCTGGCGTCGTTACCCGGCTTACCGGCGGGGTTGTGTCATAGTACAGTGTGTACTTAACACTCGCGTCTTCTTCGTTCCCGACGTCATCCGCGGACCATGTACGTACACTATACTGTTTATCACTTACCCAGTTAAGGTTACCAGTTTCAGGATAACGCCACTCAGTTAAATTTGCATTTAATGCATAAGCAGTACGGGTTGAAACTTCAGTACTACCAAAATTAGAACCATCATAATATTTACTATCAGTAACATTTTCAATTGTAAGCTTCACCCACCCACTGACGTTCATCCCGACATTGTTGTTATTAGCACCGGAATTAGGCTTATCCGCAGCAGTACCGCTAATGAAGGTTAAAGAATTAAAGTTACTGCCACTAGAAGGAAGCGTAACCAAAGTTTCAGGCCCTGTATTATCAATAGTAAATGTGTTAGAAGAAGTCCCGCTAACAAATATTGTCTGCCAGTTCCACGCGCGGTCACGTGATTTAGCGATCACCAAATACTTTTTCCCGCTCGTCCACGTAATTTGAGTATCTGCATATGTCCAACTATCCGCCCATAACTTAAACTCACTTGACTGCGTGGTTGTGGAAATCCACACGATCCCAGCCCAACCACCCGCACCGTCATAATACCCGCCTTCGGTAAGGTCCTGGATTGCGATCTCAACACTCTGCTTTTCCCCCGGTGACTTATCCTCGTAATCACCACTGATTGTAACCAACCCAGTATACTCCCCGGACGTTACCGGCACAACAATAGTAGCAGTTGGTGCAATAATATCATAAGTAAAATCTACACTTGTCCCGCCAGCACCATTCCCCTGTTGATTACCTGGCAGAGGATACACATTATCTTCCGCACGTGAAAGAATTGTATACTCAATAGAATCACTCCACGCGGTATCCGGCATAACGATATACCACGTCCTTGTTTGCCCTGCCCCTGTAAGAGTCGTGGTACTCCATTTCGGTAAAGACTGATCAGTCCACACCTGGTTTTGCCCATCCCAATCCGTACTCCCGCTAGAAATTCTAACCTTCACTTCGCGAATCATCGCACCGGTATCATTTGCGGTACCTGAAATTGTCAACAACGACTTCCGTTGATCCCCGTTTACCGGTAAATTAATAACAGAATCCGGATTAACATAATCAAACCATATATTAACAGCCACATTAGGAGAAACTTCAAGTGTTTCAACCAACGACTCGTCATATACCGACGTCCCCCGTGACTTAAAAGTTACTGATGACCCTGACAACGCAGACCATATACTATCCGGATTATCTAAACTCCACGTCCCCCCTGTAATCCCAACTACATGCCACGACGACGAATTAACCCAGTAATCTCCAGGAACGTTTTGATAATAATAATCTTTATATGCCCCGTCATTCCTAAGAATTGCTATTTCAACTTTTGAACAATTTTCCTGGCTACCGGACACGCTATCCGGGTTATTAAGCTTATAGTACCGCCCCTCAACTGCAGAAGTAGCAACCGTCTTTGGCGGCGGAGGGCGATAATAAAAATCGCGTACCATAAACGTTGTCTGTGTACTTCCCGCCAGGTCAAACGCATACGATTTCACACGATACTGCGTCAATGCACCTGACCACAAAACTCCCGATGTACTAAATGTCCACGTCGTAACACCAACTGTCCCATTAAGAGTAGTGCTCAATTTAGTCTCTGAACCCCAGGTAGAACCCGTCCAGAACACACCGCTTCCCGGCACTTTTTCCAACGTTATCTGCAAGAAATCCATTTTAGCAAGCTCACCTGCGACAAGATCCTTTGCCGTACCAGAGATAGTAGGCAACGACTCATACGGAGTATCCGCAGTGTTTTCAATCGGCAAATTTGTCATCGACAGCGGCGCAGACGTATCAAACACAAAGTATGTACTGTTACTAAAAACATAATTACCCGCGCGGTCAAACACTTTTACTCTAACGCTATAACTTGTATTATCCACCCAGTACGAGTTCGACATCGTGTATGTCCACGAAGATGTCCAAGTATATGCAGTATTCAAATACTCTGTCGTTGCCTGGAACGTATTATCACTTGTACGGAAATACTTATCTTCACTATAATTTACCCCGGCATGCTGTTTTACCGATATTTGTGTTGTAGTAACGCTTGACACATAGCATCTTGTTTGCGACACAAATGTTTCAGCTAAATTACCATATAAATCGGTAAACAACTTATAATTTCTCGCTGTAGCCGTGGGCATTTCTACAGTTGCAGTCGGTGACGACTTGTCTATGATAAATGTTGATGTTGAATACACTACCTGCACGTTCTGAGGGCTGGACGCATCCTTTGCGCGGGATTGAACTTCGTATAGATATCCATCCTCAAAAATCCCGGATAAGTCACCGCTGGTTGACCAGCTAGTACCATTAGACGAAGGTATTGGAAAATCGATTGATGGCGCATTCTGATCCCACCCACCTAAACCGTTATAATAATCCTGATTACTTCTCTTAATCCTGATCTTAACACTAAGTGTCCCAATCGCACCGCCTGCAGTATCCGACGCATCACCTGCGATTGTCACAACCCCGCCCTGATAATAACTTGTCGTCCCTGCTGTTATTGATGTCACCGCTGATGTTGGTGAAGAATAGTCAACTCTGTACGGCCTACCGACTGCCAGAAAATCAGAAGGGTCTGACTGAGAATTCCCAGCGTTATCCACGGCTCTTACATGCACGTTATACGTGTTATTCCCCGGCGTAGAATACAGATTCGTGTTTGTGTATGTCCACGAATCCTGATAGACAGTAACATAGTTCCACGAAGATGACTCAGAATTATACCCGCTGCCATCCCAGAAATTACCTATTTGGTTTGCAATTGCGATTTGTATATAGTTGATCCCTGACACACCTTCATACATAGTACCTGAAATTGTTACGAGCGACTGGTACGCGACATTATTTGCGGGATAGGTCACAGTAGACTCGGCAACAGTATTATCAAAAACAAAAGTAAATGAGGATATCAATATATTTGCCGACGTATTACCCGCGCGGTCAGTTGCGCGCATGCGTACTAAATACGGGCCAGACCCTTCTGTTGACCAGTTTGGTACGTTGGTATATGTCGACGGATTAACCGACGTGTTACCCACCGCATAATTCAACCCGCTGACAGTTTGCCATGCGCTATCAGGATTGTTTTCATCAAAATTCGTGCCGTTCCAATACGCAGCGGCAGGCGGATTCTTTTGTATCAACACTTGAAGCGAATTAAACCCAGAGTTATTAGCGGAATCACCCAAATCTTTTGCCGTCCCAGAAATTGTTGTTAGAACCCGTTCATAATAAAGATTTGGTGTTGTAACTGCAGCTGTGGGATATTGCGTATCATATGTAAACTCTATTGTTGTAGCCGGCGACAAATTCCCGGTTATCGAATTATCATACGCCCGGGAGTTAATATAATACTTCTTTCCGCTTTCCCACGTAGGTATCTGTGTGTTATAATACCACGCAACAGTTCCCGTCCCCGACCCTACGCAGATCATCCAGGTTGACGGGTTTACTTCCCACGAATCGCCATCCCAATAATTCGATCCTTCACGTATACGAATATTAACGCGATTTATTCCCGATGTTGTATCGGTTGCCGTACCCGCAATCACGTTCACCTGTTTTGAACTACCACCATAATATTCTGTTGTAACAGGATATGTGGTATTCACCGTAGCATAACTTTTATCGCTGGTGAAATAAATAGTTTTTGGCGATGTTTCCGTATTATTGGGCCAGTCAAGCGCAACTGATTTCACCGCGTAATACTCACCATCAACTAAACCGCTAGATACAGCAAGCGACCACGATATCGTACCGGTTTCTTTGTTTTTAGACACCGTACGGAAATGCACATCTGTCGTCCAAGTGGAACCCGTATAATAATAATCAGTTCCCTCATCGCTATAGTAGAAATACACTTTTATTTCCCGCATCCCAGCCAACGCATCGCTACACGTTCCTTCAATTAGATTAGTGAACGAATCAATATAACTCCCGCTAGACGGATAATTAGTGAACGACGTTGGCGCGGTATTATCCCAGATAAATGTCCGGGTATTATAGTTAACCTCATAATTCCCTGCATTATCCTTTGCCCGTGCAATAATCTGGTAGGTACCATCCGCAGGGGTTGTGTTATTAATAAAAGTCCCAACCGTATTAGTCAGTCTTGTCCAAAGATAGGTTGTAGAATCATAATTTGTGGTATACCACTCGTGGGTAGCTTTTGTCCAGTCCCCGCCGCCCTGATAGAATCCAGACGCAGCCTTGAATGCGATATTAACACCATCATTCTGTGCTATCGCTGTAGAAACAACAGACACCCATTCACGTGCAGTGAAATCCCGCGCTGTTCCGGTTATCTGCGACAACTGAGTATAGTTCAACCTATCATCCGTTGTGGGTAAATTTACCGTCGATGTCGGAGCTTCAATATCGTACAAGAACTCATACCACGACCCTTCTGTCTCAACATTAGAAGCTTTATCAACCGCAATTTGTTTAACTCTATATTTATACCCCGAATTCCAGGTTATATTAGCATACGCCCAGGAGGTTGTGTATAGACGGTAATTAGTATCATTATCGCTCTCACCCGAGGATGTCCACCGTTCCGGCGTATCCCATCCCGCGAGCCCTTGCCAGTACCATGTATTATAAACCTCCAACACTTTCAACCTAATATTCTGCCACTTACCATCCGCCGGTGTATCATTAACTGTACCGCTAATAGACGACAAAGTGCTTACCAAATATGCTGAAGGATAAATCAATCCCGTTGTCGGTGAACTACGATCAATCACAAAACTTATCTCTGATGCAGGATCCTGTGTATTCCCAGACGGTACAGACTTATCTTTTGCCCGGCTGCGAATATAATAAGTACCTTCTGTTGCCCAGCATTCTGTTGGATATGTAACAGTATAAGTCCATGGGTCACTTGTGGTATCAAATGTCCCATCAACAGCTGATGCGGTCAACCATTGTTCCGCACCCTGTGCCCACGCAGCACCTGAGTAATACCAATCCGACCCACGGCGGATAGATAATTGTACGCTATCAACTTTCCCGGGTGTCGTATCAATCGCAGTTCCAGTGATTGTATACACAACCCTAGCAAAACTACCGGTAGAGGGTACTACAATATGGCTTAACGGTGCTGTACGGTCAATATAGAAATACCTGCTCCCCGGTGTCTCTGAACCAGCCGGGCCGTACCCTTTTGACTGTACTAAATACCGTATATTATCCACCCACGCATCGGATGACACTGGGATTGACCAATAATTTGCTCCATCGCTGAATGTTGTTTGGTTCCAATACGCAGCACCCCAACTCATTGCAGGTGTACTCCAGTAAGTAGTATACCCGGGTTCCGAACTTATCCTTACTTCCACAGCAACACCCGGTTTTATTGGATTATCCGACTTAGTATAATCATTAGCCGCACCTTCGAATGTTATGGTAGTCGCAAACTTATAATACTTATCATTCTCAGTCCCCGGCATTGTTACAGAGGTTACCGGCAACGGTGACTGAGCCCAAAATTCTATTGCAGCGGTAGACTGGTCTACGTTATACGCGCTGTCATACGGCAATATTTCAACTCTATACTTAACCCCATCCGCATCGCTCTCCCAGGAGACCGCTGTGGTATTGTAGTTCCACGTAATATTCCCGATATTAACCCACACACCTGTAGAACCCGGATCTGCAATCCATGATCCAGACTGACCAGATAAACCATTCCAGAACTTATCAACAATACTAGCTGTAGCATCAATACATTTGATAGATATTTTTACATTATTAACTTGCCCGGGAGACACATCACTCGCTGTCCCTGAAATACTCGTTAAGTACGCGATATCATAAACAGTATCATTAGTTGGATACTCAATTTCAGCATTCGGCGGGGTTATATCACAAATAAAAGTTGTGGATGTCCACCCGGTTTCGTAGTTAGCCGCATTATCCTTAGCTCTTGAGATTACCCAGTATGACGTTGTATCTTCCCATAATGCGGACCCGGGTATAGCTTTCCATGTAACGGAAGAGGTATACGTATCAACGATTGTTGCAGTTGCCCAGGTTTGGCTGTACCCATCATTAAAATTATTATTAACCCACCCACCCCACCATACAGTCGTTGCACCGGACAAACGCGCAATTGAAATATAAACAGTACTAACATCGCTTGCCATGGTGTTCAAATCCTCAGCAGTACCGGAAATAGTTGCGATATTTCGATCGTATGCCGATCCGCTGATTGGCGGTTTTGTTACTCTCGATGTTGGTGTGGTACTATCGTATGTAAATGTTGACCCGTAAACAGCAGATTCTGTTTTTACAGGACTTGTAAGATCCGTTGCACGGGTTTGAACTTCGTACTGATAATTATCTTCCACCGGGAAGTTCGGGGTAAGATTCCATACATAACGCCTATACAAAACATCCCCTGATGTACTGAATCCGGTAACGTTTATAGTGAATCCCGGATCATCCGTATAATCCGACTTTGAAGGTGACGACCATGACCCGCCGCCCTGCCAGAAAGTCCAGGTTGCCCAGTTATCGTTTGACCTCCTGACTTTAATCTTGATAAACCCAACCCCTGCACTTTCATACCCGCTGTTCCAGTCAGAACCATCCACTGCTGTACCTGTGATAGCTGTTAAAGAACTATTCGGCCCGACAGACGATAAACTCGCAGGCAATGTCATTCTGGATGTTGGTTCGGTATTATCAAACCTAAACTCATACCCGCCAACTGTAGGAATATCATACTCCAGATCATTCCCGGCATTATCATGAACTTCCGCCCAGATTTTGTATTTCCTATTACTTGTAAACGCTGCCGTAGCAGTAGACCACGTTACTGTCCCTAATACTGAAACACGTTCTATTGCATCCTGCCAATTATTATCATAGGTCGGAGAATATGTCCCTTTCCAGTACAACTGTGTCCCTAGGTCACGAACAACAACTTTTACATTGTTAACACCTGACGCATTAGCATTAGAATCGTTTGACGTACCGGTAATCGTAGGTAATGAACTATACGAGTTTATACCGGCAGCATATGCGGGAAGTTCTATCCCCAGAGTTGGCGTAGTTTGGTCTATGGTAAACGACGCGATTGTCGTTGCTACTGTCTGCCAGTTACCTGTGTATGTAACATCTGAAGTTTTCAATGCACGGTCACGCGTTTTTACTTCAATTGAATACAACTTATTATCAGACCACGTAACGTCCGCGGCACTCCATGAATACGGCAACCGCCACTCATTCGCTCCCGCATTCCAATCAGCATCACCTATAACTAATGTTGCTTTTATATATCCCAACGATGCATCTGTCTGCAAAGAATCCCATCCTGCGGAAGGCGACTTATTTGGGTTCCACTCCAGGTTACCCGCAATATCTATTACCCGTATCCACACCTTATCCGTACGTGAACCATTAGAATCGTAATCCACTGCTGTCCCGCTGATAGTTAATACAGACTGATATTTATTCCCATTAACAGGGTATAATATAGTACAAGAAGGAGTGGTTGTATCTTTAGTTACAGTAACACTGGTTTCTGATCCAACATTACTATTTCCCGCAGCGTCATATATACGGTAATAAAACTTGTAGTTAATATTACCTGTCATATACCCATAAAAATCGTCGTATTCCCATTTAGGTAATGTCAAAGTCGCTGTTGAATAAACCGCAGATTCAGAATTAAACGCGTTTGACCCGTTCCAATACTGATTATCGGACAACCGTTCAATAGCTACGGTAACAGAATCAATATACTGTCCCCACGACCCGGAATCTGTAGCCGTACCCGAAGTAATACCTAAGATATTCCAGTTTGACGATGCAACAGGAACATTCTGTGTTAAAGAAGGAGTTGTGTTATCCACAATACAAATGTTTGATGACACAACGACCTGTGTATTCCCTGCGAGATCAGTTGCCCGTGATTCCACAGCATACTTAACATCATTTTTCCACCCGCCGGTAGGCTGCCATGTGCTGGACCACACAACATTCCCCGCACCGGTTCCGCCATCTGCGTCATGCCAATTAATTACCGTCAGCCACTCAGAAGTTGCTACGTTCCAGCTGCTAACCTTTACTTCCACTTTTGACAACCCAGCAAGTGCCCCATTAGCAGTACCCGATACTGTATCTAACGTTACAGATTTATAAAATTTATTTTGTACAGGGAACTGTACCAGAGATACTGGCGGAGTGGTATCCACCATAAAATCATACCCAGCACCAAGTGTCCCTTCTTTCCCTGCATTATCGATACCTTTCGCCGAAATATTGTACCACTGATCCGACGGCAGGTCGTTAACTACCATCTGCCAATTGCTAGTATCAGGATCGTAGGTCGCTTCAGGTAAACTTCCAGGTTCGGTACCCTGCCACCCACTGCCATTCCAGTAACTCGTTGTCTCGTTTACAAACCGTTTGAGCCTTATCCTTACACCATCGGGATACACTACACCCGCGGGAACATCAGTTGCGGTACCTTCATAAGTCATACTCAACAAATTATACCTGCTCCCCGACCCGGGCGGATATGTGATTGTAACAACCGGCGCCTCGTTATCCCATTTAAACGTTACCGACGAATCGCCTGCTACATAAATGTACTGCGTATTCCCGCCGGGTAGGGCGTTATCAAATGCGGAAACCAGTATTGTGTACGACCTGTTATGCGTAAGTTTTGTCTGGTCAAATACCAAAGTCCATGAAGAATATGATATATTCGGCACCTCAACAGTACCAGTTACCCAAGTTGCACCTAAACCAAACGATGAACCTTTCCAATAATTCGGTGTAGCAATATTTTCCTTAATCTGTATCTTAACTTTTTCGTATAACGTACCTCTCAATACTCCGGTTCCCAGGTTGTCCCATGCAGTACCTGTAATTGTGGTTAACGCAGTGATTGTACTACCGTGTACTGGAACTATAATTTTTGCAGTTGGCGATGAAGTATCAAAAATAAAATCACGCTTATTCTGTGCTGCAATGTATCCGTTCTGAGCATTCCCAGCTTGATCCGTAACTTTTGACCATACCCTGTACTGTGTACCATCTACAAACGGTACGGAGGTTAGAATAACCTGCCAGTTATACGAAACGCCCTGTTCCGCAAGCGTCGCTGTATTGAACACAGCCTCGCTATCCGGCGGATCGTTATTCAATAACCATGATGAACTTGTTATTATCCAATAATTATTATCTGATGTCCGCTGGATTGCTACTTTTAAGGAATACAGTTTACCAAGGTTATTAGCATCAGCTGCAGTTCCGGTAATTGTTGCGAGCTCTTTATAATACGGCGTATTTGCAGCAGGTGTCACCAGCCATGAGTCAGGTTTACCCGTTGCGGGATCGTCATACATAAAAATATTAGTTTGCGGAGTTGCCTCATACCCATACGGCCCGAACCCGCGGGAGATTACCGTATAGGAAGTATTATGCACCCAACTGATTCCACTTGAGTCAAAAGTCCATAAATTCGGATTTGCTGCAGTGTAGGTAGCTGTACCTAACCATACATACTGGCTTGAGGTAGCACTAAACGACGTCCCGCACCAGTTATATGCAGTACTAGTTACCTGCACACACACATCAGTAAGGGTGGTATAACTATTTGCCGTACCTTCGATAGAGTTTATATCCACATTTGTGTGATAATATGGATCCTGGTACTGCGGTAGTGTTACCCGTGTAATCGGTGGAGGAGTTTCATACTTGAAGTCCACACCGTCAGACGGGTACGAACTAGTATTACTCGCAGCATCAACTGCATATGCGCGGATATCAAAACATTTGGCATTACCTTTTACCGCCCAAATAGAATTACACCCTGCCCCGCCGTTGTCATAATACCATGTAGTTCTGTCCGGCAATACCAGTGTTATAGAAGTTACAGGCAGCCAATACTCATCATTCTGCCAGTCAGTACCGTTCCAATACCCCGGCGCAACTGCTGCATCACCAAATGAGTTGCCGGTATACTTTATCTGCAACTTTACACCCGCAATTTGTCCCGGGCTTACGTCACTGCATGTACCCGAGATTGTAGGCAAACTATTAGAAGTAATCCCTTCATTCGGAAGTGTTATTGTAGACGATGGATTCTCAAAATCTGCACTAAACGTTATTGTAGTGGTATAAACCGCAGAATTTGAGAACATATTAGTAGCTTTATCGTATACCCGAATATCTACCTGATATGACTTATTATTTTCCCATGGCTGCGACCCGAACTGCCACCAGGTTGCGTTTGTACTCAGTGTTCCGGATGTTACCGCTGCGGTCCACGATATTTCGTTCCACACTTCCGGCGCGCCGGTGGTTGTCCATGAACCGCTGTTCACGTCCCAGTCCCAGTAATGACTATCATTTGTGCGCTTCAACCGCAGCATAACTTTCTGTACAATCCCGGGTGCAGAATCCGCGCAGGTGCCTTCAATTTTCCCGGTGTTAGCGATATACCATGGCGATGTTGGAGATGTAATAGTCCCCGTCGGTATTGCAGTATCGAACACATACCAATGCGTGGTACGGCTTACTTCATAATTTCCGGAACCTTCATTATTCCGTTGTGTATCATCCCACGCTTCAGTGTTTATACAATAAATAATATTGGGCACCCAGTTCGCTTCGGACTGCGGGCCGTTGAAATACCAATTTTCTGACTGTGAATTAAACGCACCATCTACTGCCGCAGCTTCCGGCCAGGTAACCGCGCTTGGTACACTCGCGATATCATTCCACGTATTCGTCCAATAACTCGTTGCGCTATCAGTGAACCTGCGGAATAACACTTTTACTTTATACAACTTACCGGTATCGTTATCTACCGAAGTACCGGACGAAGACATAATTTTTGTCCAATCATTTATATGATAATCACTTGATGGACTTGTTATATCAGACCCCGGGTTTTCCGGCGGGCCGCTTTGGTATTCGTCATAGTAAAACGTGACAGTGTTTAAATTAACTTCATAATTTTGCGCTTTATCCCACGCTTTTGATACTACACGATATTTTGCACCGTGTTCCCACCCGGGCTTAGTATCTCCGCCTGACGGATATGTCCACGTACCGCTTGAGTATCCCACAAAACTAGCCCCTCGCCAGTAGGCATTGGTTTGTAAATCACCGTCAGTCCATGCACCACCAGTCCAGGTCTTCATCGGTGTAGGTTCCAACCGTACAACATTCACTACAACATAAGTTACTTCAACGATAGAATATGAACTTGACTGATCGCTTGTAGTACCAGAAATTGTATCCAACGTTTTCTTATATGACAAATCGGTAACATTACTCACCCACGACTGCGGAGGGGTCTGGTCATAATAAAACGTCCGTACGTTAGGCGGCGCGCCGTACGACCATTCTACATTACCCGACAACGCAGTTTCCGCTCCAACCACCGTATCATCAATAGCCCGCGCGACAACTTCATATCTCGCATTATCTGTCCATACCCCTGAGAACGTATACCACCATTTCAGTACACCGCTGCCAAGGTCTTCAAAATTACCCCCGGGAATATCAGTATAATCCGCAGGTTCGCTTGTTTCCCATGAATCCCCATCCCAATACTCTACCGGCGGAGGAGACGCTTTCTTTAACCTTAACTCCACACGATTGATATCGGCTTTATTCGCACCGGCACCCAAAGGATCAGTGCATGTTCCGCTTATGGTAACAAAACCGGACTTTGTAACAGCGTTCTGACTTGGAACGTTTACCGTAGAAACAGGATTTGTGAAATCAGTCAATATATTTTCCATCATATCAGTCCCGCTGACTTGTGTAACATCGGTATTGCCAGGAAAATCAACTGCCCGTGCTTCAACCGTATACTTTTTCCCGCTGGTAAGGCTTGCTATCGGCATATTGTAGTACCAATTAACCGATGTCCCAGGTGTCCCGCCTGTACCTCCGGAAGTAATACTCCACGATGAGCCTTCCGCCCAGTAGGTTGTCCACCAATAAGTGTTGGAATAGGTTAAATCCTTAATTCTAATTTCCACGCGAGAAAGCTGACTGGTGGTATCCTTTGCAGTACCCGAAATCGTGGCGATAGTTTGTGTTGCCCACTCGTAATTCAACATTTTACCGTTGGTACCGGGTTTTTGTATCAATGTCGTTGGCGCAGTAGGGTCAATTTTAAAAGTTGACGTTGCGTATTTTACGGTTACATTCCCAGCCTTATCCGTCGCACGAACATTGATTTGATAATTAACATCAGGAGTCCATTCTGCGGGTAAGTTATTGTATAACTGCCAGACTTTATTCCACTGATTACCCGTATAACTATCCGCAAGATTCCATGTCTCCGGTAAACTTTCAACCCATGTTTGTGTTGCACAATCCCAGTACGTTGCGCCCTGGTACAACGCCTGGATACGTATCTGCACGGTATCATCTGTATTAAACCCTGCAGTTTGGTCCCAACTCGTCCCTGAAATAGTGGAGAGGGTAGACATCACGCTTTGATTTGGCATTGTAACCGCCACCGTTGGTTTTGAAACGTCATACCAGAACGATGACAACTGCGGGGTTTGTTCATTTGCAGCCTTATCTACGCACTTTATTGTTACATAATATGTAGTAGAGTCAGTCCATGATAATGAAGTATTACTATAATACCACACTTGTTCAGTCACACCGCCATCCATACTCTGCACAGACCGCCAGTCAGGTTCGGTATCCTCAACCCAACTACCACCGGGATAGCCTGTGTGTGTCCACCACCAGGTAGTTTCACCTACTTTGAAGTAAAGTTTTAGTTTCATATTGTCAACACTCGCAGGAACATCTTCATTCTGTGTCCCGCTACAGGTACCTGAAATCGTTACTATTGCCGTATTCTTATAAGCACCATCTAGCGGTACAGTAACCCTTGACGTAGGAGCAGAACGGTCGCAGTAGAACGTGCGGGTGGACCACACAACATCATAATTCCCTGCTTTATCATACGCCTTAACGCGCACGCGATACTGTTTCCCATCGGTAAAGTCTGTGTTTGCCATTGTGACATTCCACGTTGCTGAATCTGTCCAGGGTGTATAATTATTATTCCCGGTAAAACCTTCCAATACTACCCAAGTATCTTCTGCTGCGGTTTGAGTAATTTTATCTTCCCATGTAGTACCATTCCATGCATAAGTTTCACCTACACGCCAGATGTTTAGATACACCCCTCCGCTGGTACGCACCATTCCATCGGTATCTTTTATAGTACCGCTGATGGTATTAAGAGCAGAATTAATTTTTATACGCGTATCCCCGGCGGTAGGATACAGAATTAACGATGTCGGTGGTGTGGGGTCAAATATAAAACTTGTATACGGCGCTTCTCCCTGAGTAGGGTTAGGGTCGAACTCCTTATTTCCATTCCCCGCGGTCTGAGTTAACGCATCAATCGCATTATCTTTTGCACGGCTGCGAATACGGTACGTAAACCCAGTCTCAAACGGGCTACCGTTAACCGTGAATTTCCATTCTAGCCACCCACCGGAGACCGCGAGTGCGTCGTTCCATGTGGTCAACCCGGAAACCCATTCTTGTGTAGTATTATTCCACGACTGCGTATCCCCGCCTTTTGTTATTTGAACATAAACCTTATTAATCCCGGCATCATACGTTGTACCTGACGTATCATCATCATTAGTTGTACCGGAGATTGAAGGCAAGGATATATATGTATTACCATTCACGGGTAAAGTAACCAACGACGCCGGGGTACTGTTGTCGTAATAGAAATATTTTGTATCCCCCAAAGCTTCTGTCTCACTATTATTTTGTTTATCAATAGCGTAACACTTAACCATATACCTATGCCCTGCGGTAAAGGTAACATTTGGTATGGTCCATGGAGTCCAGGTTCCTGCAGTCGTCCATGTAGAGGAAGGATAATCTCCCCATTGGTTCAGATGCCCGCTCCAGTAGGTAGTTGAATACGCTAAATCTTTTATCTGTACATACACCTTATCCGGAGCTGCATCATACGCGGTACCGGAAATTGTTCCAATATCCTTAAAATACAAATCATCTGACGGAGGAAGGGTTACCATAGTATTCGGTGCAGTAGCGTCTACAGTCACTGTAATTGACGCAATATCTAAGGTAAACACGAACTGTTCATTCTCTGCGTTATCCTTTGCTTTACACACAATATTGTAATCACCTGACGTTAAATTCCCGTGGGTAGTGTAGTTGTACTGGAATGTCCAAGTCCCGTACGTAATATCATATTGCGCATTATTCCAACGTAACGCTTCACTCCATGCACCCCAGCCGTTGGTAGAGTTGTAATACGCACCATCGGATAAGCGCTGGAATACTACCTTAACCCCACCGGAAGTTGCTATTCCCGACAACGTATCTTCCATAATACCTTCGAACTTCAACGGCTGCGCTGGAACATATATACTTACATTAACATCAGGATAAGTGATAGTAGATGATGCGACCCCGCGGTCAAGCGTAAATGAGATTGTATTAAAAACAATTTCATAATTCGGCCCGCTGTAGGACGTACTAACAATATCCCGTGCTTTAGAAATAAAATCAAATGAAATATTATCCGGCCATAGGTTGGAATCCAACGCCGACGCAATTTTCGCTGCCCAGGTAGCGTTATAATACTTCCCTACTGCATTCGCACTACCGGATTCATGGATTTCAGTCCCCGGTATACTATTCCAATACTGATCTGTCTGCCAGTTATCTACAGCCCACCATTTATCGTTATAGGTACCGCCTTTACATTTGATAGCATACTTTACCCCGCCGTTGGTAAAATCTATCCCGCCGTAAAGGTTATCACTTGCCGTACCCTGGATACCTGTATCCTTTAACCAAGTCACACCGCGATACGCGCCATCAGCGGGTGCGGTAATCCGTGAGTTCGGGTATTCTGTAGGATCTGAATAATAATATGTATCATATACATACGTGGAAGTAGAGTATAAAGCAGATATGTTCTCAGCTATATCAACTGCACGGATATTTATAGTATAATACCTTCCAACTGTCCACGAACTCGCAGGGATGGTATACGACCACGGACCAGTATCTGTACAGACATTCCAGGCATACAGTTCAGACCCTACCCAACCAGTACCTTGTTGCCAGTAATCATAACTAATTTGATCCTGCACTTTTATCTGTACGCTGCTGATACCAAAACCGTAGGAATACGAGTTATCAACTGAAGTTCCGGTATAAGTAAACGTTTGACCTGAGAATAAGTTGTTTTGAGGAATTGAAATATTAGTAGTAGGCGGATCAGCGTCGTACCGGAAACTAACCCCGGAACCAATATTTTCGATACCACCATAACTATTCTTAGTTTTGCCGGTAATGTTATACAAACTATTTGCTGAGTCAAACCCCACACCTGTTGACCCGTAATTCCAAATATCCGCGGGGGTTACTGCTAACCATTCATTATCTCCTGACGGGCTGGTAGTCCATCCAGATCCTATCCAGTACTCATCATCACCAGCCAAGGTTTTCATCACTCTCACCCAGACAAAACTAGTTGACCCTCCCTTTGGGTCAGCAGTACCTGAAACTGTTGGCAGGCTTTTATAAATTTGACTTGCAGTGGGTAGGGTTATACCTGTAACAGGATAAGAACTAATAGTGAACGGTTCTTCGTCGTTTAGAGTTGAGTTTGCAAGCCTGCTGCATCTCAAAACCGTATTTGGAGCAACGGGAACTGTATAAGGAATATCTATCCTGCAAGTAATACTATCAACCCACATCTGAGTAGAATAAATATTTACTTCCGTAAGTTTAACACCATCACGATAGATTTCAATAACATCATCGCTCTGTAAGTCAGACCCTTTAATTCCCATAAGTTCATTTACACACCCCTGCCCCAACGTCGTCGGAACTATACTGGTAATATTTGGTGACGTGAAAAAATCCAGGTTTTGGTCTGATTTTCTTACATACACACCGGTAATATTGTAAAAGGTATTATAATTTTTATTAAACTGCGTATCAGCTACGCTATAATACTCTACTTCGAAAACAATAGTATCATTATCCTGTAAAGTAGTAGAACTTCCCCAAACATTATTAAAAGTATAAGTTGCCGTCGATGCAGCGTTACCAAACCCTGTCCCATGTGTAGTAGCGGGAATAATATCAAGCGCTTTTACACCACCGCGCCATACATACAGAGCAACACGTACATAGTTGTCATCTGTATTATCTGCATTATCGCATCCAGCCTTCACTGCAAATTCCCATACAGTACCACTGCTTAGCATCTGCGCTTTCAATGGTTCAGATACAAAAATATCCGACCCTCTATAAAACAAATCACCGGATGTTGTTTGATTATGCACAGCTATTTGTGGGCTAGACACGCCCGGGTCGGTTGTTACCATCTTTTTTATGGTATACGGCGTACCCCATGCGCTCCAACTCGCCCCTCGGCTTGTATCCGGTGTATTGGGCGAGGTAGGCGCGTCCGATGCACTTGTAGCACTTGGATACATCTTAGTTTCAGCGTAACTATTTTGCGGCAACAGTACGAGAACTAAAAACATGCATATTAAACTGAAAACTGCACGTTTTCTATCCATTTATCTCAACCTTCTTACCACCCTATTCCTGATTTCTTCATCAACATCATTTTTCATAATACTAACAGCACTTAACGCTTCTGAAGTACCCATTAAAAACAATCCGTTACATACAGCCAACCGGACCTCACGATCTTTATCATTAATTACCGCCTGCAACGCAGATATTGACTCCGGCAACCCGATATTTCCGATTGCTACTATCGCACGAAGTTTTAACTGTGCATCTTCCGACGACAATAACGGCCTTAATGCATTCACTGCATTTACACTCTTCACTTTCTCGAGGTTACGGACAGAGTACATCCTGTCACTCAGCGATGCGGTACTATCATTCGCTACACCCGCGAAATACGTTACTGCCTGCGGGTCTCCAAGTGTTATAAGCGCTTCCTGCGCAGCTACACCTACCATGGTGGAAGTATCCGCCGCGACAGCTTGCAACGTACTCACCGCAGAACTATCCCCGATATCCCCGAGTACTGTAATAGCAGCAATTTTTACCTCAATATTTTGTTCAGTTTTGATGAGGTTAACTATACCATTGACAGCGTCTTTATCGCCTTTATATTTCTTTAATTCAACCACAGCATCCATCCTGCGGGAAGCTTGTTTATCCTTCAACTGCACAGCTGCGGACTTACCTTTCCCGTCGAGAGCATATAAGCTTAACCCGCCGAACTGCAACGCGAATATGTTTAAAGCTATCATAGCGAATACCTGCACAGTTTTATTCTTTTTCCGGTAATCACCCCTGCGAAGTAAAACTTTGATAAGGTTCCCGGAGTACGCGACAAAACGTTCTGCCGGCCTCGCAACATCTTCCTGAGTGAATAACATCTCAAGATAAGCAAAGAATTTGCGGATAAACTCACCCAGTGACTTACATTTAAACGTGTGACTTATCAAGAACCCTATCCGTGAATGATACTTCACATACGCCCATTTCGCGAGTTTATCAACATCCGAGTTTTTGATATATTTCAACCACGGCCGCGGGAGTTCACGGTCAGTTTCTTTCCCGAGAATCCAATCCTGCCAATAATCCTTACCGGTATCCTTCACCACCTGTTTCCACATCGGAGTCAACGGTTTTGCCAGGAGCTTGGAAAACTGCACAAAATCAAGCCCGAGTTCTTTCGCAAACCTAACATTCCCGGCAACAGTTTTCTTAGTTTCTTCCGGTACGCCAACTAAGAAAAACCCGAGGTTCTGCATCCCAACCTGTTTAGACTGTTTCACAGTTTCACGTATTTGCTCAACGGTAATACCTTTGTTTAAACTATCAAGTACCGCCTGTGAAGAATGCTCAATCCCCCAGTATACCCTCCGGCATCCGGCATCGTGCATAAGTTTCAGGAGTTCACTGTCTACGGTATCAATCCTTGACCGGCAAGCCCACTGGATATCAAGCTTATTCTTAATCATGAGCTCGCATATTTCCTTCACCCGTGAACGCATTGCCGTGAATTCGTAATCAAAAATATCAATCTCGCGGATACCGTATTTTTCAACGCATTCCTTCATCTCAGCAACCACGGTCTCCGGCCGGCGCGGGTTATAAGCATACCCGCCTGCTTCACAGAACTCGCAGGTATACGGGCATCCCAGGGAGGTTATCATAACAGTAAAATTCTTGTGTTGGGTCGGAAATTCCGCGTATAAATCGTTAGGTAAAAGATCCCGTGCGGGTGATGGAAACTTGTCAAATTCAACCTTTTGCGGATGCGGGTTAATAACAATCTCAGCCCCGCGTTTCCACACTAAGCCCGGTACGGCAGAAAGATCACTCTTCCCTTGTTCCAGATGTTCGAATAACGATGGGACGGTATACTGCGCGTGTTCCACACAACCAAAATCGATTTCCGGGTGGCTTAACGATTCTTTGGGGTAAACACGCAGGTTATACCCTCCCACCAGCACTTTAGTTTTAATCCCGGCAGTATGGAGTTCCCCGTGTAAATACTTCAACCATTCCAGTGTCTCGGGGAACATATACGTTGTCATCATTGCACCGATAACATCAGGCTTAAACTGTTTTAACTGCGCAGCAACGTCCTGCATTGACAACCTCAACGTCCTTGCGTCGATGATGGTAACCTCATGCCCTGCAGTACGGGCAATAGCAGCAACCCAGGAAATAGATAACGGAGGAAACATCCCGAAGTACTTCTGGACTACCCTCAGGTTTTCTTCATGAACCTTATACTTAAACGGGTTGAACACTAAAGCTAATCTCATATAATCCTTTTACCTAACTTAATACAACCCTTTTGCCACATTTTCGTCAACTTATAACTCATAGTACGTAATTCATGGACATACTACACGACTTACATAAACAACCTACTATAAGATACAACGGTTTTACTGCAACACTACACTACTGTTTTTTTGGAAAAGCCGAAAGGGAAGCGCAAAACTTGTTAAAGCCTGAGGATTACCGAACTCAACACTACTTTCGAATATGGTAACAACATAACTGCACACAAGGAAACACATAAAGCAACAACAACGCTGCTGCTGCCGCTACTACCCGCCGCGGCGGTACTTAAGACATTCACCACCCGCCGGATAAACTCGTTCAATGACCGCAACACAATAATCATTGCTGCGGGCATACCGCCGGTAATAATTTTTTTCAGGGGAACACCGAAATGTTTTTTTAGTAACCCCAGAATTTCATTCATACGTTTGACATAGGCGGCGATTGAACGTAGTTCCGGATTCATGTAATTTGTAATAAATGATACCAAAAACAGGTTCCGGAGATCTTCAAGTACACTTGCGGTAGTAACCTTGTTTCCCTGCGCATCACGCGCATCAAAGTCAGTACAGTAAATTTCGGAAAATAAAAAACCGGGAAGGAATGCCTTAAACCCGGTTACTTCACTATTCGCCATCACCTGCATACTCCCAACAACATTCCCGCTGTAGAAACCGACAGATGACACGCAACCGAGTTCCTTCCCGGTTAACATTAACATCACTATTAAACTGTACTGTACTAACCTTTTCTTTACCATACCCGTCTACTTTCGGTAACCTAGCCGCCATATCCCATAAAACTGCACTCCTGGGACTTAGGCCCATATCTCAAATTATACTTGAGATGCCAGCCTTTCAGCTGACCGGCTTTGCGTCCCCCCCTTTCGGTAGGGTTTGCCGTTTCGAGTAAACTTGCTAAAAATTTACCTAAAACGCTATCACACACTCTACTACTGCTTCACTCTTCGATAACATTAATAGCAAGTTTTCTCAAAATGTCAAGTAAAATCACAGCTGGCGAGAGGGGTTGAACCTCCGACCTATGGTTTACGAAACCATTGCTCTACCACTGAGCTACGCCAGCAATGAGGTTATTCTATATTATCACGGGCATTATTTACAATAAGAAAATGTAAGAGAGTTATTGCTGTCAAGTTTTCGTATATTACCATATGCAATTCTACCTGCATATAGTAATTGGCCAAAATGTATGTTATTCGTTTAAGTAAATAGGAACATCTTTTATTCCTATTACCTGAAGGGTTAACCCTTCTATTTTAGTTTTATAGGGTTTCATACAATCCTGCGCAATAAGAATATTGTTTCCTACAGGATATCGCTTACGAAATATTTTAAGGTTACCCGTTTCAAATTTTGATGCTTGCCATTTACATTCAACCGCCACCGGTTCATCGGGATTCGTATATAAAACAAAATCGACCTCGTGCCCGGCTTTATCACGCCAATAATGTATTTTTGTAGACTGCTGTACTGCAACAAGTTCATTTAACACCAACTGTTCCCATAAAACACCAGCTTCTTCAGTATGTATTTCGTTAATACCTTTGACAAAAACTACAAACCCGGTATCAAACCCGTATATTTTTGGCGCAGAAACAATTTCAGCAGATTTCCGGGACGAAAACGGGCGTATGACATAAATCAGCGATGTCAGTTCAAGCGCTGTCAAATACGAATACAATGTTGCACGCGATACCTCACAGGTTTGCGCATATTTTGTGGCTTCAAAAATCCCGCCGTTGTTAAGAAACAGAAGTTCAATAAATTTTAAGTATGAATACCGTTTTTCGAAATGAAATATTTCCTGTATATCTTTTACCCAGTAAGAATCAAGCCATTCTGAATACTGGTTTACATCGTATTGAGGAGCCGCCATAAACCCAGGCAACCCGCCGCGGAATAGCCGCATTTTTGTTGAGGTTATACCAAAATCGGCTGATTCATCACTCATCGCAGGGGTTAGATATAAATCGTACTTACGTCCTGTAAGCATATCCTTAAACCGTTTGTAAGCTCCTAAAGTAGAAGAACCTGTAGCAACAATTTTTGTACCCGGATAGTAATCCGCTGCGATCTTCAATAATTCCGAAGGATTGCCGAGTTTATGGATTTCGTCCAATACCAAAACGCTGTTTTTGTTTTCTTCAAGAAAATTTTCTGACTCGACTTCGCGCCTTATCGCTGGAAGTTCACAATCATAATATTTTGCGTTCGGGATTGATTTGCATAAACAAGTTTTACCAGCGCGGCGGACCCCGTGCAGCCAAATAATATTGCGTTTTTTAAACAAACGGCTAATCAATCCTAACCAATGAGTACGTTTAATCATAGTAACCTAAGTTTACATTTAGTAATACCATTTGTCAAGTATATATTCATAGTTCTGATGAAAGGTGAACCTCTTAACTGGGTCATAATTCAATGTTATTTTGCAAGTATCCTTTTCAGTATGATAAAAAGAACTTAATTGGTTTCAGTACAAAAATCCGAACAAGTATAACGGCACCTTTTTCCCATGTCCGATTTCTATGCGGTCCGCAGCAATATACGCGTTGTTCACGTTAGCCACCTGCGACCCGTCTTTGTTTTTACCCCCGATTTCAATCGTATACTTATCATCTACGGCGAAATCGCCTTTTTCGCTGTACGACACTTTATGTTGTTGGCCGAGTTGGTTAACAAAAAACGTTTCCCGTACCGTCCCTTGCTCACTTTCGGACCGTAACGCGCCACACAGCGCAGCTAGTAGGTTCGTGTTTTCCACAAACAACTTCGCAGGTTTACGGATAAGTTTATACCCTTTCCCTTCGGCGTACACACCAGCAAGCACACCGGCATCCTGCAAGTATTCCAGGTAATCATAAAGGTACGATTTTGACACGCCGGTTTCCCGGCTGAGCTTGTCAATATTGACGGTAAAAGGCGTAGACGTAGCAATTATCCAAAGAAGCTTTTTTATCGTAACAACATTTTTGCGTTTAAGATTTCCTACCACCGCGATATCTTCATAAAACACTTTTTCTATTATCCCCAACACTTTTTGGAGATACGTCCCGATCCCTTCCGTAACAAACGGGTAATATCCATACTGCAGGTACTCATTAAAATGTTTTAACACCTGTGTTTGTTTTAGTACTCCCTGCGCGATTTTTACGTGTTCCCGCAAGATGGTAGCCAACGGTACTGATGCAAATCCTGTGTTTTTTGTGAGGTTAAGATATTCACGAAACGACATCCCGCGAAGGTCGTAGTACGCCATCCTCCGGGACAGGTCCGCTTTACCCTTTTTTATCGATAGTGATGAACTGCCGGAAACAATTATTTGTTTGTCTTTGAAAGTGTCAACAATATTTTTTAGTTCTACCTGCCACGCGGGATATTTATGGATTTCGTCGATAACCAATGTTTTCCCGCCGTAACTAAAGTATTCTCCTGCAATATTGTACAGCCCCGCAGCAGACACTTCGACATTATCTGCAGAAAGGTATAAACATTCTTCTACGTCAGGTTGGTGTTCCTGTATATATTGAAGCAACAACGTAGTTTTCCCTGTCCCTCGCGCGCCTGTAATACAGATACAGCGCGCCTGCCAGTCTACCGCGGCATACAGGTAACGTTTAAACTTTAACGGCGCAGTTTTTACCGTGTTTTTATGTATAAAATACAGTTTATCAAGCATACTCGCAACCTCCTTCAAACTTCGGACACTTTTAAGAATCGTACAGTATAGTATACGATTATTGGCATAAATAATCAAGTACTGTTTACAGTCAAAACAGGGTATTACTGCAAATTAACCTGATCCTTACTTTTATTTACCGACGGTAGTATTATAGACCCCTCCGGGTTAGAATTCAATATTCTTGATTCCAGTTTATTGCGCGGGTAATTCTGAATCAATGATGCCAACCAGGTTGTAAACGTTACGGTTAACCTGCGCCATACGCCCAAGCAACGGTATGTATTCCTGATACTTAATATCAACAATACCTTTATTAGAATCCCTGCTTCCCACCGGCGCTTTTGGATCTTCCGGATCGTTATCAATATACCGGAACCAATGCCAGCCGACACACACTTTTGATTCCAGGAGTTTTAACACAAAATTCTGGTAAAAAATCCCGCGCTCATCCTGTGTCGGGACAATCCACCCTGCACCGTCGACATTACCAAGCCCGCTATCCCCGCCTTTAACATAAAACTCGCTGATGATCACAGGCTTACCGCCCCAGGATTCCCAAGTACGCAGCTGCGTAACATCAGGTTCCCACCGGCCGTAATAGTTTACGGATATAGCGTCAAGATACTTCCCGGATAACTCAAAAACCTTAGGGTTGCGTTTATTATTCGTATGAAACCTCGCACCGACGATCATATGTTTACTGTCATACTTACGGATTACACGGGTCACAATTTCAAAGTACTTACCGTAAATATACCCCATAAACTCGGTACGGTCTTCGGGATTAATATCCTGCAAACTAACATCCTGTTTCCCTTTACGTTCACGCAGCCATGTCCATGCAGCATCGTACTGTGGTTTAAAATCCGGGTTTGACGAGTCCAATGCGAGATAACCATCCAACATTTTCACTGGCGCAGGGAGTTCATTATCCGTGAAATATCCTAAAAGATAAGGATCAGCATCAAATAATTTTATATTTTCACGGACAAGCTCATCGCAAAAAAGTTCAAACCCCGGATGGAACAACAAAATCGCGTCATTAGGAAAACCCGTATGCCCGGGCTGAGTGATTGAAAGCTTCAACTTTTTTGCAAACCTTGCCATAAACGCCCAGTTATATGTATACGCCAACGGGGTATCCACTCTGCGAAGATAACTGTAGTTTGACCATGAACCAAGGCCATTGAAACCATTTTGTTGCAGCATTGTTACCGTATACTCCGCCCATGCCTGTGTTGTGACAAATACCTTCTGGAATTCCGACTTTGCATTAACCGAACTTGCGGGTGCAACGGTACACACACCGATATGGATAAACGGATTCCCATCGGGAGTAATAATCCACCACCGTTCCCCAACTTTTTTTGTATAAAAAAACCCGGTTGCAGGATAGACATTATCCCCTACTAAACCACCGTAGTTATCGAGGATGGTATTGGGTTCAGCCTCAACTTCTTTTATTAACAAATCAGCGGTAACCGCGGGGAACTCTTTCCACACTCCTTCAGCCAATGCTTTAGCTTTTACCTTAACCTCACCCATTGCATAAGGACTGACAATATTTTCTGTATTCACCCCGCCGACGCTATCAAGCGGATCACCTGCATTTACTTGAGACAAATTTAACGTTATCACACATACTATCGCAGCCGGTAAAACTACAAGCTTGCACGACTCATATATTCTCACCTTCAACCCTCCGTCACAGGAACAGATACACCTTCGGGGCTATTCCCTTGCCTATCATTAGTGATCAAACTTATCAAAAACACAAGCGTAACGCTTACAACAAACCCTAATAGTTTTGTGGGATATTCCGCCGGAAATAATAATCCTCCGGCAATCCACGCGATAAATCCGCCCACTGCACCTGCGATAACTCCCGCGGAGGTTGTACGTTTCCAGAACAAGCCAAACGCCAGCGGCGCGGTAAAGGACGTGAGCAATACCGTCCATGATTCCAAGCAAAGTTCGTATATATTCTGGAAATATAACGCCATAAATAAGGATACTATCCCGAGTATAGGCACCATAATTTTACACCAAAAAAGTTTTGTTTTATCATCAACATCTTTCACGAAGAACGGCACAACATTATTCCCGATAATACTCGCTGGAGCAAGCATCGCGGTATCTACACTGCTCATAATAGCGGATAACAACCCTCCTACCATTAAAGCCACAAGTGGTAACGGCAAGTATTGTATGCTAAGATCTATGAGTATAGACTCACCAGTATAGTTAGGAAGAAGTATAAACCCAACAATCCCAAGCATTACCGGCAACAATCCTACAGTCCAATACAAAATCCCCGCAATGACAGAACTCCACCTTGCAACTGTAACATTTTTTGCGGACATTATACGTGACACCAAATCCTGCCCGCCAAGCGAACCAAACCCAACGATAATCCAAGCTTCAATATACTTCATCCACTCAAGGCCGCTAGTAGTATGAGGATAAAAGTGTAATTTTTCCTTCGGTATCTGCTGAATAATATTAATTAACCCGCCATTAGTGGAAGATATATTATAAACCACTATCCCAAAACATACGATTATGAACCCCATCTGCACAAAATCCGTTACAGCATCAGCCCACATCCCGCCGGAGTATGTGTATATAATTACTACCAATGCACTGATAAATATCGCAGGTTCTATCCCCAACCCGGTCAACGCGTGAAGTACAGTCCCGAATGCAAGCATCTGCGCACCAATCCAGCCAATATATACCGGGACATAGAAGAGAGAGACCAGCATCCCAACGCGTTTACTGAACCGTAATTCAAAAAAATCAATTACTGTCTTGATTTTAAGTTTATAGAAATGCCCGGCAAAAAAAACACCTGAGATAATGAGGCATAACCCCGCACCAAACGGGTCAGCGATCACACCGAGGATACCTTTGCTATACGCTGTGGTAGCGGAACCCATACAAGTTTCCGCACCAAACCAAGTCGCAAAGATTGTCCCGATTGACAACCCCCAGGATAACCTTTGCCCAGCGATGATATAATCAGCTGTATCTTTAACTTTCCGGCTTGCCCAGAACCCGATCCCCAGCATTATTGCCATGTAAAAGACAACACCAACAATAATCCATACTTGTTGAAGAGACAATGTTTACCTCACTTTCTCTATTTTTTCAGATACCAAATTTTATCCGGTGCAATCTTCAGGGATTCAACTATATCCTCAATTTTGCATAGGTTCCCGGAATACCCGTCAAAATGAGAGTCCGACCCAAATGAAAACGTTACACCCTGTTCTTTCATAAACTGTAAGTATTCAATATACTGTTTCTTAAAACTATCAGAGTATCTATGGTTAACAAACATTGCCTGTGCGTTAATCTCTACAGCTTTCTTATTCTCGATACACGCCCGTGCGAATTCCTGATGCATAGATTTAGGGATAACATTAAAATCATCAAACCACGGTAAGGTTCGATAATTTTTATCCTCTTCCGCCCACGGGCCGTTCCACCACCATGGATGCACTACGATATCAATTAACGGATGCCTAGCGCAAAACATGTTCTGCCGGTGGTAGCACTTAATCATTTCTTCGCGTACCAGCGGCGTACCAAGTATCATATGCGCCCCGCCGATGACATACTCAAACCCCATTTCTTCCTTAAACTCCGGGGTAAGGTAGAACATATACTCATTTTCTTCAGCAGTAGTCGCCTGTATACTAAAAGTTTTGCTATCCCACCCGTGTTTTTGAAAACATATATCATCAAACTTGCGCAGGACGGGTACTTCCACCGCAAAATGTGTTATTAATCCATCAGGTTTCGGTGTAGCATCATATTCCGCGCGTGAGGCTTTTATTAATGGTACACAATACTCATGATTTAAATGGTCAGTAATCCCGAGTTCCCTAATCCCTGCATCCATTGCCTGGTTAAACACCGCAGACATAGTCCCGCGATGTTTCCCGCACATAGAATGCCGTGTGTGCATGTGCCAGTCATGAACAAATTTCATATTACATTTACTCCTTTTTACCTAAATTTTTTATCTTTTGTGCATCCATACATCATTTTCTTTAAGGCCTAATATATCAAACACATCGGTTATCTTATGTAAATCATCGGAATACCCCGGTTGGTGAGAGTCCGACCCTAACGAAAACGTAACTCCCTCCTGTTTCAGTAACTTAAGGTAGTCCATATACTTAACCCTGAATTGCGGGGGATACCAGCGGTTAAGGATTATATCCTTAGCATTAATTTCTATGGCCTTACCATTTTTTTTGCATACCCCCGCGAACTCCAGGTGTTTATTCACGGGTATGATAGCAAAATCTTCAAGCCATGGCTGGCCATGATACAACAACGTATCCTTATCCCTGAACCACGGCCAGTTCCAGCACCAGGGATGCCCTATAATATTAACTTTAGGCTGACTTGCGAGAAATATAAGTTGGTTATGATAACAGTTGATAAGCGAATCCGTCTCTTCCCGCGCACCTATCGGGAAATGAGCGGAACCTATTAAATAATCTATTTTCAGGGTTGAAATAAACTCCTCCGGCCAGTAAATTCTCAACTCCTCACCTTTTGCAGTTCCCGCGGGTTTTGTCAGAACCTGTGACGGCACCCAGCCTAGTTTCTCAAACTGTTCAAGGTCAAACTTCCGTAACGCGGATATCTCCAACCCAAACCTCATGGAAAAAGGTTTTTTTGTAGCTACGTATTCAGCATAACACGCTGCAATCATAGGAATATGATGCCGCCAGTGCATATGGTCGGTAACACCAAAATCCTCGATCCCCGCGGCGGTAACTTCCTTTGCAAGCACTGCAATTGTAGCAGGATGCTTCCCGCAGGAAGAATGGCGGGAATGCATATGCCAATCAGTTTTTACTTTCACTCTAGTACTTTATACTCCCTTGCTAATCTTAACAATTCCTTCTTATTATTACACCCGGGATTATCCATCACGCATTCCAGTAAATAATCCAAAACTTTACCTACTATCGGGCTAGAGGGTATCCCCATGGTTTTCATTATATCATAACCATCAACCACGAGTGATGACACAGTAACCGCGACCTTATTCTCAACTTCCTGACTGATCCGTTTCTTTAATTCACGCAGTTTATAATCCACGCCCTTAGTTCCGCTGGCTTGACGGTCAGCAATACGTAACGCGAACATATCCTCAAGATTTTCAAGCCCAACCTTTGCGATAAACCGCCTTACCGCCGCAGAAGTCCAGTTGTTTGTATACTCAAACATATGATACTTAATCAAATGCGTTACTTTACGGATAACATCATTTGAATATCTTAAACGGTTAAGTATACCTTCCGCCTGTTTTACGCTTAACTGTTCATGATTATAAAACACAACGCGGTAATGCCCAGTTTTTTTATCCTTAACCTTTTTTTTCTCACCAACTTTTCCAATATCATGCAATAACGCAGTGAGGCGTACCACAATATTATCCTGCGGTGCGTAATCACAGGAGTACAGGTTATGCAGGAACACGTCATACTTATGGAACTCATTCTGTATAACACCGCTTCCGATAGTAAGTTCAGGGATAATGTGTTCCAATAACCCTGTATCCTGCATTAACTTAAACCCATAACTTGGCGTCCCGGATTTCAGTAATAACTTATTAATTTCTTCCTGTACACGCTCATTTGAGACTGTCTTCACAAGTTTTGAGTGTAACTGCATTGCAGATAATGTACTTTTTTCTATCTTAAACCCAAACCTCGCAGCGAACTGCGCAGCACGCAGCATGCGCAACGGGTCATCCACAAAACTTTTTGGTGTTATCATACGGATAAGTTTACGTTTAATATCTGCTCTTCCATTAAGCGGATCAACCAACTCTCCGGTTTCCAGGTTATACGCCATAGCATTAATCGTGAAATCACGGCGGGTAAGGTCAGCCTCTATCGGCAACTCATGGCTGTATTTAACAACAAAATCGCGGTGCCCAAGCCCAACGGAATACTCTTCCCGGGGTAACGCAATATCTACAGTATTACTCCCAAAACCGTTTTGAGTAAATTTAATCACCCCGAATGACTTACCTACAAGTTCAACTCTCCCGTATTCTTTCAACAATGCAACCAGTTTTTTCATTGGAATATTTGTTACGAGATAATCACTGTCCTTAGTCATCATCCTGGGATTAATAATTTTATCACGTACAGCACCGCCGACGAGGTACACCCCGCCGTTCAACGCAAAAACTTTTTTCTGCCAGCCAGGCAGTTTACCGCCAATCTTTTTACTAATACTCAAACCTTATCTCCCCGAACAACAGAGGTTCATGGAACTTATGTTCCAACGGTGACCAACTGCTAAACTGTTTACTTATAGTATCATTACGGCAAACATTCAATCCCCACGCATCACCGATCTTTATACCCTCACGCACAAGGCCTGTGATCAATATCCTCGCTTCCCCCACCCACTGTGAAGACTGGGTTGATGTCTTAACATCCCAGTTCGCGTTCCATGACATCCTACGCGGTGACTGCGCATCATATTTCCCACCCATAAAGTTATAAACCAACTGGTAATACGACGTAAAGTTATATAACGGATCAATGAATAGTTCAATTGAATCATTAAGATATACACTACTATCACGCTGTACCACATAATCCTTCTCAGCTTCATACCGCTCAACGTCTGTTACAGACATAATATAAATATACTTATCGTCATACATCAACTTCACAAGTGTATTATGCACAGGAGCCGTACCGCCTACTGGACTTCCTACCACGGAAAAACTTGTGAACGTACAAGCATACCTGCTATTCCATATATCATCAATACTACCGTCGATAACCGGCGGGGATGCTTCTTTCCCCAATTTTTTTACTACCGCGCTTTTGCGGTTAAGGTACAGCTGCCCGAACTTCATCGCGGGTTCATAAAACCGTATTTTAACCTGATACGCGATATCTGTCCCGCTGATATTTCTAGAAATTTCCTTCATCCAGAATGACAGTTCATTGATAACCTGCCGCATCTCCTCACGCGCTAATGCTGATGCAACGATAACATCCTTATCCGCGCTTGTCATACGTTTTTTTATCTCGCCATATTTTTCATAAGTATCCCTGAACTTTGTTATAGGTTCATACATCACCTCGTTAAGATAACTTGAGATCGCGTTCTTATAGGATTTCTCAGGTTCATACTTTGCAGGGTTCCACATATAATCCGCAGCCATTAGGTATCCTATCCTGTCATTTGAACGATTAACAAAACCATTAACCATTACACCACGGTAAGCTGTTACTTTCTCAAATCCCGGATAAAACTTTGTCACCCACGGTTTAAACCCCTGGGGTAATGTATTATCCCAGAGATAAAGCTTATGTTTTTTTACGTACCGCGAATATATCTCAACCTCCTTTTTTGTGAGGTCACGTGTACGGTCGGTGTATCCGGTCCAGATGATAGGTATCTGGGGATAAACCTTTTTACCGATAGTATCAAGGTACTCAACCGCGCTTTTACGGTCAGTCGTCCAACCATCAACCTGATAACGCTGGTAATAAGCGTTAACAAACGAAAGTTCCATCACTGGGTATAACGGTTTAAGTTTATCATAAACAGCATTAACCAATACCGCCTGTGCATTACCCAGGGTACCAAATTTATTTATATCCCCCGGATTATCAAGTATAAAAACTTTATTTTTGTATGTAACCCAATCATCCGCGCAGATCATCACATACTTAACTCCAAGGTCAAGCGCGGATTTTAATGACTGGACATACTTTTCGATATCCCCGTCATTGGATACAACAATTTTGCGGGTATCCCCTTCTTTCATTTTGTAGGGATTCAACATAAACCCGTGTTCTACAATCATCTTCTTCTTAATATTCCCTGCTGATAACGCAACATACTCCTTGATTTTACCGTCGGGTTCAAGCCAGTTAAGCGGGCCATATGAGTTATAGAAAACATTAAGTTTGTACTGCCCCATCCAATCAACACTTTCAGAGCTTAATGTCCAGTCATCCACTGCACGGTGTTTATACACAGGCCAGTCATCAACCTCAACCTTACGGACTGACAGTTTCCCGTCGGACATCAATAACAACTGCTTTAACGACTGAATGCTGTAATAACTCCCCATCGCGTCATATCCGGTACAGATAACAAACATTTTCCCGGACTCTTCTACAAACCGAAGTATATACCCTTGTTCACCAGGATACCCGGGTTTAACCACCTTTTTTTTGTTATTAAACCTTTTATTCACGGCATTACTACCCGGAGTCCCGATTGTTATCACTGTACTATATGCCGAAGTATCAATTTTGTCATCCATAATATTAAGTAAGGTTCCGGTATGAAACTCAATTCTACGTGCAAGCTCTTCCGCAGCAACTTTTTCCTGTACCACAGCAGCAGTACCAACTATAATCACGCATTTATCGAGATCCTCAATCCTGTGAAACTCTTCAAAATACTTAACCTTTTGCGGGCATGGTATTATCACACCGGTATAATGCGGCCATAACGGCACCACTGCGTTTACTACCTCAACTGCCAGGATAGTTACCGTTATAATACTAATTCCCAGTTTTTTGATTACACTTCTAATCACGCCTCCCGCCTTCCTCACTTTTTAATCTAAACATTGTTTTTAATAACATACTTCCCCTGCACAAAATCACAGATATCATCATACACCGCACGGTCTTCCGCAGCAACAGCAGCCCTTGTTCTAATAAACCCGTCTCTACTAAGATACCACGCGATAATGGACTCTGTCATATACCCATACTTAACCCCACAGTTAAGATATTCCCGGAACCTCATACGCCGAAGTTCCGCCCGCCCTACGGATTCATGATCACTCAACGCGTATTCTATCTCAATCCCGGCATGCCTTTTTTTTGCAGCCATTGCTGCGTGCTCAATCCCGGTATAGCGTTTATAAAACAAAAAGTTCGGCTGGTAAAACGCGCAATCAAAATAGTAGTTCTCGTAATCATCAAGGACATGTTCATTGTACGAACAAAAGTACGGTATCCAAAATAATTTATGCCCCGAGGAATTAATCACAGGCTTAACTGTTTTCAATAATACATGATCGTCGATATCCCAACTACGGAATACCGTCTCAAACGGCCAGTAGAATCCAAGTAAATTAATGTTTACGTACTTTTTATCATTCCATCTGGTTACGCACTCGTTTACAAACCAGCGTACTGCTTCAATCCTCTGTGCAGTCGCGCGTTCAAGATTCTGTTTAACTGTAGTAAAATCAAGATTATCCCCAAACCGTTCCTGCTTAATACTTGGATATGGTATTGTCAGAATTACATTAACCTTTTCTCTTATAGCACCGGGCAACTTTTTGTTTTTTAGAACACCCGCAGTATGATTTAGATTATCAAGATTCCGTCCTTTATCAAAATAGAAACCTATGATATCCTCCCAATCACTTTTCTCCATAGGATTTGGTACGGGTACAGCATGGAAGTTGCCTTCCCCGCAGCGGGTAGTACCTGCATTAACATCAGCAAGAAGTGTTCTCTTCCTTCCGCTGTTTAACGGAAAAAACAGTAGTGAATCATACAACCAACTCACCTCAGTATCGGCAGAATCCATCCTTACAAGATGAATTTTAAACTCGCCGGGGGTCCAGTCTATCCCGGTATTCCCCTGATACAACAACGCAAGGTGACGCATAAAATTATATTCTTTTTTACAAGGTTCAAAGTATTTCATTACCAGTTTTTTACAACTTTCCCAACCATTTAAGTATATTAAGCATAAACCCAGTATGCTCAAACATTTGCACACCATGGCCTGAAGGCTGAACATCAAGAGTTACACGGCTACTGTTATTCTCAAAAATACTTTTTATTTCATTCGAACTGCCATAAGAGTAATTATCCGTCTGTGATACCCCAATGAATACCTGTCGTTTTCCATATATCATAGCCGGGGTAGAGCATTCAATCCCGGCATAAACCATCCCCGGAGATAATAAGATTAATGCATCAATATTTTTATTCACCGCCGCGGTATTAAGACAAATATTAGCACCGATACTTGCCCCGCAGAGAATTATATTA
>JBBAAG010000023.1 GCA_041658405.1 Elusimicrobiota bacterium | reverse complement strand
AACCCAAGTTTTTCACCGGCTTCCACTACAGGCCGGGTAAGTATAATACGCGCAACCTTACCTTTTTCCCAAGCTGCCAACGCCATCGCTGCTGCAAGGAAGGTTTTACCGGTCCCTGCGGGGCCTATGGCAATTACGATATCATTTTCTGCAATTTTATCGGTATATGACTGTTGTGTCAACGTCTGCGGAATAACCGGTTTTCCGCGGTAGGTAACATATATTGAAGACAACTGTGATGTACCGTTACCGTTTTTTAAATATTGATTCTGTGCCGTGCTATTGCTGGGGATAATACTTTTGTTTTCTATACCGGGATCAAGCTTGAACCCTGCCATATTTTTGTTAGCGCGTAACATCTCACGCATCTCTGTTATTGCCTGGTATGCGTTCTCAACTTTTATTGATCTGCCGCGGATAGACACTATGTTTGACCTTGCAAAAATTTGTACACCATACTTGTTTTCCAAATAACGTAAGTTACGGTCATACTCGCCAAAGAGTGACAACGCTTCTTCTAACCCGTAAAGTTCTATACGTTTTGTAACCATCGAAAAACAGTGCTACTTCCCGCTATCCATATCCGAGGGTTTAGGATTAGCTTCTTTCAATATTACATCTGTTTTAATATGTAATTCCTTCAACTGCTTTGTATTAACTGTATCAGGTGCAGAAGTTAATGGGCAAATACCACGTTGAGTTTTAGGAAACGCTATGGTATCACGTATTGACGCTTCTCCGCACATAAGCGCTACTAAGCGGTCAAGTCCAAACGCAAGACCTCCATGTGGCGGTGCGCCATAAGACAGCGCGTCAACCAAAAACCCGAACCTTTCAGTAATCTCTGAAGGGGTTAGTTTGAGGAGTTTAAACATTAATTCCTGTCGTTCAGGACGATGGATACGTATACTGCCCCCGCCGATTTCGTTGCCGTTAAGCACGATGTCATACGCGCGGGCGCGGATTTGTTCAATCACTTCCTCGGTTACTTGCTTACCGTTAGCGATATCTTCCATTACTTTCCAACCGTCTTCGTTAGCCGATGTGAAAGGATGATGTTTCGCTACCCAGCGCTTGTCCTCTGCGCTGTATTCGAGTAACGGGAAATTTACAACCCACACAAATTTTAATTCCTGTTTTGTATCATCCACGAGTTTGAGGTCAGCTGATACTTTTAGCCGTAATTCACCGGCAATCATCGCAGCAACCGCCGGTTTATCGGCGATCACAAATATTATATCACCTGTCTTCGCATCGGTCAGGCCTTTTATATTATTGAGTTCGTCAGGGGTAAAGAATTTTGTTATATTTGATTCTATCCCGGTTTCGGTTACCTTAAACCATGCCATACCTTTCCCACCGAGATGTTTTGTATACTCAATATAATTATCAATCTGCTGGCGTGACAACATACTTCCTTTTGGTACTGCTAGAGCGCGTACCGCACCGCCGGTGTTTAGTACTGATGCAAAAACTTTAAACCCGCAGTTTTTCAGCGTTGTACTGAGGTCGCAGATAGATATAGGTATTCTCAGGTCAGGCTTATCTGACCCGTACTTCAGCATTGCATCCGCATAAGATATTCGCGGGAAAGGCAGTTTAAGTTCTATCCCCGATACTTTTTGAAACAGTTGCGACAGGTATTGTTCACAGATACGGATAACATCTTCTTCATCAACAAACGATAGTTCGATGTCTACCTGCGTGAATTCGGGTTGCCGGTCAGCCCGGAGGTCTTCATCACGGAAACAGCGTACTATCTGAAAATACCGTTCCAGCCCGCCAACCATCAATGTTTGCTTAAACAACTGAGGGGATTGTGGTAATGCATAAAACTTTTCCGGATGTAATCTACTGGGAACAAGAAAGTCCCGCGCTCCTTCCGGTGTGGACTTTGTTAAGAAAGGTGTCTCAACTTCAAGGAAGCCGTTTTCCGCAAAAAATGTGCGTGTGGCAATATAAACTTCGTTACGTAACTTAAGATTTTTTAATAATCTTTGTCTCCGTAAGTCGAGGTAACGGTACCGTAACCTAACTTCTTCCGATACTTCAACGTAATCAGATAACTCAAATACCGGGGTTTTACTGGGGTTAAGTATTTCAACGTCTTCCACCAGAATTTCTATCTCACCGGTCGGGAGTTTAGGGTTCTCCGTCCCTGCAGGACGCGGGTTTACAATACCCGAGATTTTCAGGACGTATTCCGGTTTTAATGCTTCACCGACCTGACCCGCCCCCGCTGCTTTTTCTGTACTTGCTTTTGGGTTGAATACTGCTTGCACAATACCGCTGCGGTCACGGAGGTCAATAAAAATTACCCCGCCGTGGTTACGTACACTGTGTACCCAACCACAAAGTGTTACTACCGTTCCAACTAAGGGTTTATTAACTTTCCCGCAATGATGTGTTCTAAAAGGCATAAAAAAGTTTACTTCTTTCTAAAAATATAAGGTTCTGTGATGGGTATCACTTTTCTTCTTCGAGCTCTACGTTCCAGTATATGTTATCCACAAATTTTTGCCAGCTTGCGTGTTTTTTAAGTGCTGTTCGTATGGATATAACAAAATGTCCCTGTCCTTTAGGTTCAGTCGGTTGGATCAACATCCTCATTCCGGCTTCTTTTGGCGTGCGGTTGCCTTTCCTGAGGTTGCATTTAACACAGGCAGTTACTATATTTGTCCATGACGTTTTCCCGCCTCTGCTTCTTGGGACAACATGGTCAAGGTTTAGCATCGCAGGGGCAAGTTTTTTATTGCAGTAACAGCAACGGTAGCCGTAATGCTCGTAAATATTTTTTCGTGTAAATTTTATTGGACTTATCGCTATACGGTCATAAAACTTTAATGCTATCACTTCAGGTATTAAAATCCTGTATGACGCAGCGCGAACCCATTTTTGCCCTGCCGCAGTTGCAGTATTGACAAATGATGATAATTTCCGCCAATCGTCAAACGTGTACGTGCGGTACTCGTCGTCAATAACGTTTGCTCGGTCAAGGTACAATAATGACACCGCGCGTTGCCAGCTTGTGGTGCCGATAGCATAAAGGCTTCTGTTAAGCACTAAAACGTCTGAACTCATCGGGTGCCTATCCTTTTTTGTTTTTACTGTTATTCTTTTTTGCGAGCACTGTGTTAATTGTTTTGTTAAGGATATTTATGTCCAGCGGTTTCATAAAAAAACCTACGACCTGAGGATAGCGGTCAAACAACGTTTTTGTCGGGGATAAAGCTGTGGTTATCAGGACAGGAATATTTTTGGTATCCGCATCATCTGATAGTTCAATAACCAAACTATAGCCGTCCACGTCGGGCATCATTACATCAAGTATTATTATGTCAGGAGTACGGTCTTTTATCAGCTGCAACGCTTCTTTTCCGCGTAATGTAGAATACACCGAGTGCCCGGTAGATTCTAACCCAGTCCGGAGATATTCAAGTATTTCTTCATCATCATCAGCTATTACAATGTTTGCCATTAGTCCGTCTTTCTCTACTATATGTGTTATTATTTAAAAATATAATATACACCTTTTCAAGGTGATTGTCAACACGTACAACAGCAAAAGAGGAAAGTGACACAAACTTTCCTTATCGAACAGCAGCGTATACTTGATTATTAGGCAGATAATATATATTATAATACCGAAAACCAGGAATTGATGTATTTTAAAAGTAAAGGCAAAATATTATTTATGTTAGAAGAAATGATTTCAGTACATGACAAGAACCAGTTTGAGATAAAACTTGACTACAAGCTAGATACCAGCAAGGAAAAAACTGTTTATAATATAGAAACTTATATATTCCTCCCGACAAGTTTGGATATAGGTAAAGGTAACTATAAAAAGGAAGATTTTTATTCAGACCTCAAAAGTTATATACGGTTCAAAACACCAACTGTTTTATTAAAAGATATAGATACCGGCGCGGATAGCCCATTTGGTAAATTAAAAAATGCGATTACTGCGATGGTGAAGAACAAAGATAAAGTTACTATTGAAAAATATGAGTACCACATAAAAATGTTTAGTTCTATCCTGAAAAGTTCTTTACGGGACCACGTAGAATATATCAAAAATACATCCGATGACGATTGTTGTGACCACCTAATTAAACAATACCTTACATGCGTGAAAAAGTTGTTGGTGGATTACCGTGAACTTGTTCATGAACTCAGTGTACCTACAGTGGAATCCAAAAAGTTTGCGGTGTATCTTTTTGGAGATGAATATATAAGCCATCTTGTAGAAAATTATAGTTACTGGCTGATGCGTATAATAAAAGACAAGGGTGGGAATAAAGTAAGCCTTTATGGTAAAGAACTACTTGAATTTGTTAATACTGAACATAAATACCGCAAAGAAAAACGGTATCCCTCTGTTCCTGGTAGTTCCGTAGAGAACGAAGAAACGCTATACCGCCGCAGCGTTTTTAAAAAGTATATGGAAAGCATATTGTTTCTTGATATACGTACAGAAAAAGAGGGGAAGTTGGTAGAACAAATTATCTTTGGAATAGCTGCGGGAATATCAATGATATTTGCTACAGGCGCAGCATTTTGGACACAGATGCAGTACGGCGGTAATTTATCAACCACTTTTTTTGTTGTTCTCGTAATCAGTTATATGTTTAAAGACCGGATCAAAGAATTATTGCGTCAATACTTTATGGGCAAAATAGAACATTTTTTTTACGACCACAAAACCAGTATTTACAGTGATCCGGTGAATAAAATCGGTGTGTGCCGTGAAAGTTTTGATTTTGTAAATGAATCAAAAGCTCCTCCGGCGATTATGAAGCTCCGTAACCGAGATCACATTACAGGGATTGATAACGGCTGGTTTGGTGAACAGTTGATAATGTATCGTAAAGAAATTACAATCTATTCCGAAATGTTCAAAAACCTGCATCATAGTTATAATATTGAAGGAATAAACGATATCATGAGGTTCAATGTATGGCGATTTTTATTCAAGATGGACAACCCTGAAAAATCGTTGTATTTACCTGATGAAAAAGAGCTATACAAAAAAGTTTATGGCGAACGAGTGTATCATATTAATATGATAATCAAATACTCATCAAATGATCAAACAACTTACGAGAGATACCGCATAGTACTTAACCGTAATGGCCTGAAACGTATAGAAGAGGTTGTGACGGATAAGGAAACCACTGCGGTGTAGAATAAAGAAAAAGAGAATATAAAGTTTTTGTTTGACAAACTATAATTTGATGAATACAATAGTTTTGAGGTTATAAGTTCTTTATAAATATTACTTATATGATGTAAGTGCTGAGCATCGGCATTGGGAATTACGTGTAAATCGTAAGCGGACCCGCCGCTGTAAGCGTTGACGAAAACCGTGGGTGAGAAATCACAACCACTACAGGCAGGTACAGTGTAAAGACAAAAAACTGTAATACTTGTGGGAAGGTACGGTAAGTAGGATGATACGCAAGCCAGAATACCTGACGATACGCTCTAACATACTATCATCCAACGAATTCTTCGTGGAATGAGATGAGGATGAAAAGGAATTAAAGCGGTACACGCGTGTTTAATCCTTAATCTCATTACCCGTTTTTTTGAGGTTAAGGATTTTTTATGGGAAAAAAAGTAAATACTGTACGCACATGCGTATTGATACTGTTGTGTTTACAGGTAAGCGTTTCCGTTTTAGTATCAGGCAGTAATAGCGAAAAGCTACCGCAACGTATTGTGTCATTATCTCCGGCAGTGACGGCAAACATTTATGCGCTTGGCGCGCAGGATAAAATTATAGGTGTGACAGCTTTTTGTGATTATCCTCGGGAAGCAAAGAAAAAAAATGTGGTCGGTACCTGGGTAGAACCAAACCTCGAAAAAATTATTAGCCTAAAACCTGACATAATTATAGCTGCGGAATGGAACAATCCCGGAATTGTTGATAAACTAAAAAAACTTGGTCTAAACGTAGCACAGCTACCGAATGAATCGTCATTTCAAGAGATAAGCACAAATTTTCTTAAAATCGCGCAACTTACTGGTAAAGAAGAGTATGCACGGAAGTTGTTAGCCGGGTACACCAAAAAACTTGAGAATTATGATATGCGGTTAAAAGGTAAAAACAGGCCTACAGTGTTCTGGGTGTTAGGCACGGATCCATTGATCACGGTGGGTAGTGAATCGTTTGTCAACGAAATAATTATCCGTGCGGGCGGTGAGAACGTTAATAAATTAAATACAGCATATCAACGGTATAACCGTGAAACTGCAGTTGCGCAAAATCCTGAGATGATAGTGATAGTTTCTATGGGTAAAGTTGCAGAGGCTGAGCTTGAGGAATGGAAAAAATATCAAACCCTCAAAGCAGTAAAGAATAACAGGATATATGTGATAAACGATCCGAGGGTAGTTTGTGCGCCAACACCTGAAGCGTTTGTTGCCGGAGTGGAAACAGTTGGCAAGTATTTTCATCCCGATGTTTTTGTTAACAAAGAAAAAATAGTTAAAAGGGAAAACAAAATAAGACAAGGTAAACTAAAGGAATAACATGAAACTACGCATGTTTCTCGTGCTCTTAATACTCCTAGGACTAACATTTATCTTCTCCATTTTCATTGGAGGCAGCGGTTTGACTGTGAAAGATGTCATTGATGTTATCTTCGGTAACTCTGTGGATATAACCGCGCAAGTTATTATTTGGAAAATACGATTACCCCGTATAATATTAAGCATGCTTATCGGTGCAGGGTTAGCAGTCAGTGGCGGGGTATTTCAAGGAATATTGCGTAATCCCCTGGCGGAACCGTATACACTGGGAATTTCAGGGGGAGCAGTGTTTGGGGTAACATTATCGTTAGTACTAGGATTGGATAAATTATTAGGAGGATGGATACTGCCCGTATGTTCATTCCTAGGTGCGCTTTTGGCGGTAGGGTTAGTTTACGTCCTAGCTGCGAGGAGAAGGTTTTCAGTAACCACTCTTATACTCAGCGGCGTGGTACTGAGTTATCTTTTCTCATCATTGGTACTGCTTATACTTGCACTGGTTTCTGCTGAAAAAGTGCAGAATACATTGATCTGGCTGATGGGAGATTTATCCACAGCAAGGACGGAACTTATACCGTTATGTGGGACAATAGTAGTACTTTCAACAATAGTGCTGATATATTTTTCGCGGGAACTCGATTTATTAACATTAGGAGAAGAACGCGCGGTGCAGTTAGGGGTAAGCGCGGAAAATGCGAAGAAAATGTTTTTTATCCTTGCATCATTTCTTACCGGCACTTGCGTAGCAATGTCGGGTGTCATAGGGTTTGTCGGGTTGATAATTCCACATTTAATGCGCCGTGTGGCGGGGAATAAGCATTTGTATCTTATTCCCTCAACATTTATTGCCGGTGCGATATTTTTAGCTTTATGCGATACTTTAGCGCGGACAATAATTGTCCCGCTTGAACTGCCGGTAGGAGTTATCACTGGTGTAGTAGGTGGCGTGTTCTTCTTGTGGTACCTAATGAAAAATCAAAAGAAAGAATGGTTTTAATAAAGTTGTGGATATATTAAAATTTGCAAGTGTTACTACAGGATATGACGGTACAAAAGTTATTGATGGCGTATCGTTTACAATCCCGGAGGGAAGTATTACAGGTATTATCGGACCGAACGGCGCGGGTAAAACGACGGTCGTAAGGTTAGCGACAAAAATATTATCTCCTTGGTCGGGTGATGTTTATCTCAACGACAAGAATCTTCGCAGTATACCCGTAGCTGTTCTGGCAAAAACTGTAGCGGTACTACCTCAGGTGTTCAGTGTCCCGTTTGGATATACGGTATACGATTTTGTACTTATGGGACGATATCCATGGCTTAGCCGTTTGGAAGCTGCTGGTGAAAGAGATCGCGTTATTGTAGAGCAAAGTTTACAGTTTGCTGACGTACACAACCTCCGTGAACGAGAAGTGAACACATTATCCGGTGGTGAACGCCAAAGAGTGTTATTAGCGCAAGCGTTAGCGCAGAAACCGCAGGTGTTGTTACTTGATGAACCAACAACATTTTTGGATATTTCTCATCAAGTAGAAATCCTGGATAAGGTTAAATTATTGAACTCTGAAAAGAAAGTTACTATTTTGATGGTAATTCATGACCTCAACCTCGCAAGTGAGTATTGCGATTCAATAGTATTGCTTAACAAAGGAAAGGTTGAGATTATAGGAACTCCGGCTGAGGTTTTGAAGTACGAAATTATTGAGCATGTATATAACACCGTTGTGGTTGTCCGTGAGAACCCATTATCAAAAAAGCCGGTAGTTTTTACCGTTCCAAAACACGTGCTTGCGGTACCAAAAACATTATGAATAAAAGAAATATAAATAAAAGGGGGAAGGTCGGCTTAATTCAAGTCTATACCGGCGGAGGGAAGGGTAAAACTACTGCTGCGGTGGGGCATGTGATACGTTCCATATCATATGGTTGGAAAGTAGCTGTAGTGCATTTTCATAAGGATCCTGCTAGATGGTCATATGGGGAGGACACTATTTTGCGTAAGCTTGGGGTTAAAGTCTATTATTTTGCAAAAGAGTGTAAATTATTTTATAAAAATATTGTCCCTGAAAAAATGCGTACGAGTTGTTACGCAGGGATTGCGCAGGTAAAAAAAATGTTTACACAAAAATATGACCTCATAGTGCTTGATGAAATAAATATTAGTATCCGTGACGGATGGGTGAGTGAAAATGATGTTGTTACACTGATAAAAACAAAACCACATGAGGTCGAATTAATCCTTACAGGTTCAACCATAAGCAAGAAAATATTTGGTATAGCTGATCTTGTAACTGAAATGAAGAAACACAAGCATCCATACGATAATGGTATATTATCGAGAAAGGGGGTGGAGTATTGAGTGAGAATGTGCTGAATACCAACCGGGAATTAGTTGGGAACCCCGTTAGTGAGAACTAGAAGATATATTAATCGGGGACGGCCCGCGCCGCTGTGATTGGCGACGAAAACTGTAATATTTAACCACTGCTTGTAGTGCAATCAAATTGTGTACAGGCGGGAAGGTGCAGTGAGTAGGACGACCCATGAGTCAGAAGACCGACCCGGTGGGTAAGTATGAGTTGAAGTAGAGGTATGTAGAAAAACAAAATCCTTACGACGGGTGAGGAGAGAGATAAAGAGGAATATATGGAAACTAGTAGTAAAAGATGTAAATTAACGGTAATTGGTTTAGCTATATTGACTGTTGTATTTCAGTTCAAAATAAATATTATTGCTGCTGAAGATACTGGTGGTAAGTTTGAGGATGAACTCAATGCAGTGGTGATAACAGCGACTATGCTACCCCGCGCTTTGCAGGAAGTACCGGGTACGTTGAGCGTGGTTAATTCAAGATTAATAGAATCTCTTCCTGCAGCAAAAAAAATTAATGATATCCTGAGTTTAACTCCGGGGTTGGCGCTAACAAATTACGGCGGGCTCGGAGCGGTAAGCCAGCCGGCAATCCGCGGGACATTGACTACACAAAATTTGGTACTTATTGACGGGCGTATGGCAAACTCTTTGTCTCTTGGTACAGCTAACCTTGCGGAGATACCGGTAGATAATATCAGCCGTATAGAAATCCTTCGCGGGCCGGCATCTGCGTTATACGGTGCGAATTCAATCGGCGGAGTGATAAATGTTATTACGCAGGAACCATCAGATAATATGAAACTCGGGGTAACAACTGAACTTGGCGAGTGGAATACACAGATGTACCGTCTGCACGTCAGTAATACTCTAGATGCTATAGGGTTGGGATACTTTTTATCAGCAAATTATACCGGTACTGCAGGAATACGGCCGAACAGCGACTACTACGGTGCGGATATTAACGGGAAGTATGTTTACAAAACCCGGAATTTACCGTTAAAAATAGATTTTTCATTTGGGTACCACCAGGACTTACTTGGCGCACCCGGGCCACAACCTTCAACTACCACGGTCTTACGGACATTGACACAGAAAACGTTTGGGAATGACTTGGTTTCAGCGCTGTACGACCGGCAGAAAGATGTTAAAGAACATGTAGATCTTACAGGTTTAGTAGCGATGGATACAGGTCACGAATTTGTTGCAAAACTGTACTGGGAAACTGCGATGCTTGAGTATCTCCGGAAATACGCATTCTATGATTTTATTTCATTCCTTCCCAATAATTATGAAAGTACGGATATAACAAATACGGATATTGCGGGGTTGAACCTGCAGTATAATATGTTCATAATTAAAAACCACCGTCCTGTAATCGGTGCGACGGTGAGAAATGAAAAGTATGCGGTTAACCAAAAAACATTGAATCTTACCACCGTTTCTACAACAAATGTGGAACAAAACAGTAACGCAACTTCGATAGCTGCCTATGTAGAAGATGAGATACAAATATTTGATCCGTTCTCAACAACAATCGGGTTTAGGTGGGATAGTAATACGGGATACGGGCAGCAGGTGAACCCAAGGGTTGCGTTTTTATACAAATTAGCAAACTACAATTTCCGTGCGTCAGCCGGGCGGGCATACCGCGCACCAACATTTAATGACTTATACTATCCCGAAGATGCCGGCGCAAGGAGCAATCCAAACTTAAAACCTGAATCTTCAGTTGGCGGTGATTTCGGGGTAGAAGCTATTTTTAATACCGTAATAGCGAGGCTTAACCTTTTCCGTAACGAGGTCACTGATATGATAGTTTGGGCGCCAACGGGTCCTATGGGCGCGTATGGCCCGAAGTATCAACCGTCAAATATTAATGCGTTGGTATCCCAAGGTGTGGAAGCTGAGATTAAAGCAGAGTTGTTTGATATATTGGAATTATCGTTAAGTTACACATACACAGATGCAACGCAAACCAACCGAGAAATTGTTAATTCTATTACTAACGAAATGGTTGCGATAACACGCTGTGCAGGGGATACCCCGATGAATAAGTTTAATGCCGGAGTAACCGCAACAACACCGATGGGATTAACGGTAACGCTAAACTCCCGGTATACCGGTGATCGTGTAAGATATTATATAAAATATGCCGCATTTCCGGACCCGGCGGTAGTGATGGATACTAAACACCTTGACGGGTATGTAACTGCAGATTTGATAATGACACAGAAGTTATTTAACAAACTCGAACTTTATTTAACGGTAAACAACCTTGTTGATGCTAAGTATAAAGAACAGTTGGGGAGTGATATCAATGACGCGGATTACCCGCTTCCCGGAAGAATGGCGATGTTCGGCATAAAATATGTGTTCTGATATGTCAAAAAAGTTTTGGGTAGTATTCATTCTTGCGCTTGTGGTGCGGTTATGGGGGATAACTAATCCTTTGCTTGACGAACATTCCTGGCGTCAAACTGCAAGCGCAATGGTTGCACGAAATTATATGGAATCTCTTAACCTTTTCACTCCATCGGTAGATTTTGAATATCCATACCCCAATGCATTTGGGTTGTATGAGTTCGCAGTTGGTGTTATTGCCAAAATCACAGGATTTTCCGACCTTCTAGGGAGGATGGTATCACTACTTGTTTTTTTATCGGGTTTTATATTCTTTTACAAACTCGTAAAACATGTATGGGATGAGGATTCAGCACTATGGGCATCTATATTCTACGCCATACTTCCGGTATCTGTGATATATTCCCGCGCGTTTCAAACCGATGGGAGTATGGTGAGTATGACAATCATTTTTTTGTATCACTTCGTATATTGGGTAAATAATAAAAAAAGTGGTTATTATATTCTGGCGGTACTCTTTGCGGGGATTGCGTTTATGCTTAAAATCCCTGCAATATTTATTCTATTACCGGCGTTGTGGTATTGGTGTGTAAAGGACGGATTGTGGGTAATTCTGCGTGATACGCGGTTATACATTTTATTATTACTTTCACTAGCTCTACCTGTGTTTTATCATTACTACGTTCCTATAGCAACTGACGGAAAAATACTTAACGCTTTTACGGAACAGGATAAATGGGGAAGCATAAATACCTGGCTCAATCCGCGTTTTTGGATAAAAACGTTCAGTCCATTCGGTAACTTGTTTGAATACCAGTATATGCATGCAGGATATATACTTTTAATTTTGGGATTATTTAAAAAAAGTGAACGTTCCACCCAATATCTAGCGCATATATGGTTCTTATCTACCTGCATACTTTTTATTGCAATGGCAGAAGGTATGCATCACGAATACTATTATTTACCGATGATGCCAGCGGCCTGCGTGCTTATAGGACGGTTTGTTACCGGTGTGTTAGCCAAGTCTGAAGAGAGGGAATGGAAAGCTGGTAAGACAGCTATGATATGGGGAAAAGGCCTAGTCTGGTTTTTGGTGGTATACACTTGTATATTCTCAACAGTACGGTTGTATGATAGGTTGAAACTTAGCAACTACCGCTACTTAGTACTTGCGCGTATCGCTTCGGATAATACAGTACCTGGGGATAAGATTGTGGCTGTTACAAAATCTGAACCAGAAATACTGTATTACAGTAACCGTAAGGGTATTCATATACGTTCATTGACAGAAGCATTATGGTTTATACAGACATTGAAAGATGAGAACAAAGGTAAGTATAAAATTGTGGTTATTAGCGATTATGAAGTTAAAACACAGAGTCCTGAGCTTTACCGATACCTGACGTCTCATGGAATTATCGCGGAATCAGCGGAAGGAATTGTCGCAAAACTGTAGTTTTTTCAAAATTATTATTGACAGGTATATGTTTACCCAAGTAAACTATTACCAAGTGATAGGGTAAAAGTAGGTTAATGGAAAAAAGGCAGTATGCGTAGAATGTCACTGCCGAGGTTAAATTAAGTAAAGGAAAAGGTTAGTAGGTAAGAATGGGCACAAAATTGTTTATTGGCAACTTGAGTTATACAACGACGGATATAACTTTAAAAGATTTATTTGCAAAAGCAGGGACAGTTAACAGTGCGAGTGTAATTAAAGATAAGTACACTGACAAATCGCGCGGGTTTGCTTTCGTTGAGATGGTAACCGAAGATGAAACAAAGAAAGCGATTGAAACGTTGAACGGTACGGAACTTGATGGCCGGAAAATCAATGTTGCTGAAGCGCGCCCTCCGCGTGAACGCACTAATGATCGTTCTAGTGGCGACCGTCCTCCGAGACGTGACCGTTTCTAAAACACAATAACTTTCCCTCTATATGAAGTACCGGGGGAGGTTAGATAGAGACTAATAATATGGGGATTTTTTACGGTTATTATAACCGTCTCTAAAAATCCCCATATATATTTTAAAAAGTTAGGAATCATTAAATAACTGTACGAAGGAGAACATTGAAATGAGCAGAACCGCAAAAAAAATTCTGATAATTATGTGTGCACTTATGTTATTACCAGCGCTATTATTTTCTGCTGATACCGGTAATATTGTGAGATTTGGCAACGATATCGTTGTGCCGGAAGGACAGACAGTCAACGGCGATGTTTTAGGAATCCACAGTGGTGTAAGGATTTATGGTGAAGTAAAGGGCAGCGTTGTGGCAATCGGCGGAAGGATGGAAATCGGTAAAACCGCAATGGTTAAAGATAACCTAGTAATATTTTGCCGTGAATACGTACGTGATCCTGGTGCGACAATAAAGGGTGACGAAGTTAATTTCAGCACGCCTGTCCTTGGGCAGTTGTTTGATACTATAAAATTTGTGTTTAGCAATGTATTATTGATAATACTGTTTATACTTATAAGCATAATATTTCTTATATGGGCGTTTGTGTATTTCTTAATGAATATTGATCTTGAACATACAACGAGTTTTATTAAGGAAAACTCGGTTAAATCAATAATGTACGGAATTTTTTTAAGCCTTCTTTTTTCCATACTAATTTTCCTTTGTGTGATAAGCATTGCCGGTGTAGTTGCTATTATACCGTTAACAATACTCTTTTTTACATTAACTTTTGTCGGGTATCTTGCAACGGGGTTGTTAGTAGGGCAAATTATTGCGCAACGGTATAAATGGAACCCTCCGGTATCAGCATTTGTACAGATACTAGTTGGTTCGATTGTACTTGGTATAATTGTAGTAATACCCTTTCTAGGAACACTTGCCCATTTTGTGATCTGGTTTGCCGGGCTTGGGGGTGTGGTACATACGTTATTAACCAAACGTGATAATTCAACAAATGATAATAACACAACAACTCCTATGGTGTAGATAAATTATAAAGTTATGAAAATAACTAATAAATACATACTGTCTTCTATTGTTGTTCCGATTGAATTCACGGTTCCCTCAAAAATCATTGTTGCTGTAAAAGCAGCTGCGCATGCCGGGGCAGATATAGTGGAATTGAGGGTGGATAAATATTTATTAGCAGGAATATCATTAGATAAAATATGTGCGATAGCGGTGGAGATCAAGCACTCAGTTAAATGCGGAGTGTTGTTAACAGTACGTTCACCAAAAGAAAATGGTATGCGCAGGACAGCTGTTGTTGATAAAAAATTAAGTGATAATATTAGAAAAAAAGCGTATCTCATGCTCATCAAATATGTGGATTTTGTGGATATTGAACTAAGTTCGAATAAAATAATCCGTGAAGTGATATCCCGTGTGAAGAAATTAAACAAAAAAGTTGTGGTATCGTATCACAACTTTTCGGGTACACCCAGTAATACAGCGTTGTCTAGGTTTCTTGTTCGAGGAAAAAAGTTTAATGCAGATATCGTCAAACTCGCAGTAGTACCTAAAAACCAACATGATGTATGGAGGTTATTAAACTTCTGTAGAGCGAATAATAATACCAAACCTCGGCTTGCAGTGGTGTCTATGACCTCGTTAGGTACGATATCAAGAATACTTGGATTTATTTATGGTTCACAACTAACGTATGCATACCTAAAATCCCAAAATGCATCGGGACAAGTATCCCTAAAAAGCCTAAAATGTTTTTATAATCGGTTACATTCTATTTAGCGAACGCTTTTTCTACCTGAATCATCACGGACTTTGAAACCTTTTGTGCGGCTTTCTTTAATGCCTCATCACCGGACTCTTCTTTTGTTCTTCCAAACCCTTTTATCCCGGCTTCAGTAACGCTGCCAATCGCTTTACCTGTGACTATATCAATAACTTCGATAGTAACTTTTGCGCGGGAGGATGGATTAAATTTCATAACTGTACCGTCAGGTAGAGGCATTGTATCTCCGATATATTCAGTAGAAGCTTTTCCTGAGATCAATACTTCGACCTTACCTTTTAATCCTTCTTCCGTAGGTTCAGCATTACCCACCTGTCTTGCAGTGACGACTTTATACCCGTTTTCCACGAGTATGCGGTTAAGTTCCGTACCAATATATGAATCCGAACGCGGGGATTCAAAGTTTAATTCTTCAATAGCGACATATAAACGTTTTGATTGTTTTTGTGAGATTGCATTTACCGTAAACTTTGCTTTCAATCCTGTCAGCAGGACAAAGGACGGATGGATTTTACTTAACTCATCAAGATCAAATGTTGCCGTGATTACATTCTGTCCTTCGGTAGTGACATTGATAACTTTTGCACGTGCCATACCTTCTTCATCGGTACGTACGCGCTGGTCAAGCTCGCCGCTTCCTTGTGTAAAAGAATAAACCAATGGTACATTTTTTGCCGCAATATTTGTGCCTTTTAGAGTGTAATAAACTTTTACGGTTAATGGTTTTTCTGTCCCCTGATTCAACTGTACATTCTGGTTATCGCCATAACCCACGGTTTTTATGCTGGTAATAATTTCCTTAAACCGGTTCTCAAGTTTGGGTTTTATCTCAAGGTTACTAACACCGTTTTCCAAAGAAATCGCGCCGGAAATCCCGGAAATAAGTTTTAATGCAGCATTGTACTGATCAAACGCAGTGGATATATCGCCATTTGCCAATGCAATTTCCGCTGCGTCGTTGACATCCACTGCAGATTTTAGTTTTGCAATATTTTCTTCTTTTCGTTTCTTCAGGGCTTCTTCCAATGCGCGGTTGGCTTCAGCTACAGTCATATATGCGTGTACCCAGTACTCGCCTTTTTTTTCATCAACCCATTCTTCAAACTGTTTACGTCCGAGGACACTGTCGATTAACACTTTTGTAACGCTATCCAACGACTCCTTTGTAATTTCCTTTGGTTTCTTGCCGGAGACTTGTTCAATTTCATTCTGCAATTGTGTTTGTACGGAACTCTGTACTGTAGTTTCCAGTTTGGAAGCCATTTTTTGTAATGCATCTGCATAGGCGGTATCCCGCGCAACTTTTTTAGTTTCCTTCTTCCGTTTATCATACGCGGAAAATGACGTACCGTAAATTATACCGGGCTTATCGTAATTCACGAAATTTATTACCCATTCCGGTCGAGTATCCGCTGCAAAAACAGGTACGGGTGCAGAGACTGTTATTACTCCCGCAACTATTGCCGTTGTGACGGTTAAAACGAACATTTTCTTTAACATCAGTACTTTATTCCTTTCATAAACAAGACAAATTTATAACTGCTTTGTTTTTGTTAGTATAGCAATTTCTTTGAGTGCAATGTCAAGATTTACTTTAGCATCCATAGGGGTAACTACTCCGGGTTGTTTGTCTTTTGTTATACAATCAATAAAATAATTTATCTCGCGTTGCCAGCCGGTCTCACCCGGGAGGTCAATAACTTCTTTTTTACCGTCGTTATGGTAAATAACCAATTGGTTAGATTTTGCGGATTCAAACTCAACCACCGCGGTATCGAAAGTTATCCAAAATGCCATGTTAAACGGAAAACAGGTTGGTGTTTCCCATTTACCTTCCGCGAGTGCTATCATACCGTTATCATATTTATAAGTTGCCATTACATGGTCAACCCGATTGGATGTGACTACACCGTTTGCGAGTATTGTATCCGGTTTTCCAAAAAAGTATGTTACAGCATCTATGTCATGTATATGCATATCAAGTGCGCACCCGCCGCTGCGGTTATTATCCATCAACCAGTTGTCCCAGGACCATATCGGTGCGGTAGATACCCTGCGGAAAATAGCGAATCGCGGTTTACCAAACGTTGTATTGGTAATATATTCTTTTACGATATCATACCCCGGCCAAAAACGTATACAATGTCCGACCATAAGTTTTTTCTTTGATTTTTTCCATGCGGTAATAATTTTTTGTGCATCGCTTGATGTTCGTGCAATAGGTTTTTCGCACATAACGTTTTTCCCGGACCGTAACGCTTTAATCGCATATTCCGCGTGTAAATGCGTTGGCAGGCAAATATCTATGAGGTCAGCGTCCGAGTTGTTGATAAGGTCATCCGCGGTTTTAAAAGTTTTTATGCCGGTAAGGTCTACGGGTTTAACTTTACCGTCACCAATATTCCCTCCAATCTCCGACCAGTCACCGGTTATTTTTTTTTCATTGATATCCGCGATAGCTACAATCTGCGCATTTGAGTTTGTTTTGTAACACTCAAAATGCGTTTTCCCCATAAACCCTATACCTATAATACCAACTTTTACCATTTTGTGTTCTCCTTGAATATAAATGTATTTATAAACTCAAAATATGATCCATAGCTTTTGATGTTTTAGGAATAAGGTTCTCCCTTGAAACATTGGAAGTCGGCGGAACCATTTCAGCAATAAGATATCCGTCATATTTGATGTCTTTAAGCGCAGAGATGACATTCTTCCAATTTACGTCACCTGTTTCAAGGTCACAGAAACCGTCCACAAGGCCGGTTTTACCATCAAACCCTGTATTCTTAAAATCTTTTAGATGCACAGCTTTTACGCGATGCCCAAGTATGCGTATCCACTGTTCAGGAAACCCAAACGGCACAACATTACCAACATCGAAATATGAACCGACAAACTTACTGCCGATCTTATCAATAAAATCACGCATCTCCAACGGGCTGAGCAAAAACTTGTTCCATACTTCTTCCAAACCGATGTTGACTTTCAGTTTTTCTGCAATTTTTGCGAGTTTTGAGACAGCTTTTAATGAACGTGCATATACAACGTCATAAGAGACAATTTCCGCATCTTTCAAAAAAAACACGTCCACTGCACCAGGGACTATTAATACAGTTTTTGCTCCTATAACAGCGGCAAGTTCAAGTTCGCGTACTGCAATATCAAACGCTTTTTTTGCGACACTATCATTGTTTGCTGTTAGTGAATTTGACCAAAACATGCCTGTAGCTATTGACGGGATACTCACTCCTTTTTCTTTTGCATATCCCGCAATATCTTTAACTTGTGCGTCAGTAGAGTTCAGCGTTAATGTATCCCCTGATTCTTCCAGAGTTAATTCTATACCCTCAAACCCAGCAATTTTTGCATTATCAATAGCATTTATTGCTGACAACCCGGAATTCTGAAATGACCAATAACTAATACCTTTTTTCATGTTACTACCAATATCCTTTCTAACTCTAGGAAAACACTACAACTTTTTGTTGTTATATTTATTGACTTAACATCACGTAAATATATAAAATATTTAAACGTTTTGTCAATTTAGTATGTTGCTGAGTTTAATAATTTTAAGGAGTTAATTAAATGTTTAAAAGAACAACGGTGGTGAAATTGTCCTGTATCCTATCATTGATTCTGATGCTGATACCTGCGCAGGTTTATGCTGAAAAGGTCTCAATAGCTATTCTTGACCTCAAAGCTCAACCAGGTGTATCAGCTGAAGATGCAGCTGTAACCAGTGACTTTTTCCGTGGGCATTTTCTTGATTCAGGTGAGTTTAGGATGCTGGAACGCACGGAGATGGCGAAAATGTTGGGTAACCAGCAGTTTGAGGATTCTATCTGTAACGACGAATCCTGTGCTGCAAAAGCTGGTAGTTTACTAAAAGTTGAAAAGATGGGGTTCGGGAGTATAGGCAAATTCGAAGGGCAGTATCAGATAATCCTGAAAATAGTTGATGTGGGTACTGGTGAAATTCTTAGTATGCGCCGGGGAAGTTGTCCGGACCTTACCTCCGTATTTGATAAATCAAGAGAAATGACAAAAGACGTTATTTCTGATGTTATAGGTAAACAGGTAGATTTAAAGGCTGTGCAAAAACCGGTTACGGCATCAGAAAAAAAAATTACAGATACTACGGAAACTCCTGTAGTATCCCGTCGTTCATCATCGAGTGCTTCTCCTCGTATCAGTGCTCCTCGTGTGCGGATGCCTAGTGGATCACTTGGATACGATGATAATGATGACGTTGGAGGGTTCGGGGTTTCATACAGGACAATGATAATAGATCCTAATTTTAAGGTATTGTTAGACCCAGTAAGCAAAATTAATGCTTGGAGTACACCGGTATTCGGATATTATATGGGATCAAATACTCAGACAAATTTACCGATGACACTACAGGGATTAACCACGTCTTTCATGTTGTCAGGCCCGTATTTTTCAATGGTAAGCCTTAACGCATTTGAAGTAGAGGGATTGATTATGCGTGGCGGGTTCGGGTTTGGAAGCACACACCTACGTAATTATCCTAAAGCAACCATAACAGATAGCACCGTATCGTATAATTATGCCACCTATTCTTACAACTATCCTGTCTATACTTTAAAAGAACTTGGGTACTGGGAGATGGATTGGGATGTAAGTTTTTCATTCCCAAAACCGTTATACTGGGGGATAGCATACACTTGGGGTGCATTAACATTTCCCGGAACTACACCTACAGTAAATGGTACTAGGGATATGTTTGAATGGCAGTGGTATAGTTCATTGGCAGTACAAGGCGGGTTGATGTTGAGGATGAGCGAAGCTTTCAGCCTGGACCTATCTGCCAGATATCCGGTTTTTGGAACTCAACCGGGGTACGAGCTAACTTCGAGCCTGAACTTAACTTTTGTCAGAAGGGATGAAGGTATAATGGGTACGATACCCTGGTTCTTTATCTGGCTACCGTTAATGGGTCTTATGTTCACAGCACTGGATTCGTATTGAGTTAGTTAAAACAACAATTTTCAGTAATATTGTGACCTTATTCACATTGTTGATTTATTGACTTATCAACTTTAACAGTTATATAATAACCATAATATGCATTAATACAAGGTAGAGCTTAAGATCTTATATTTTAAAAATTATTGAGGTAACAAATTTTATGTTGAGAAAAAGGATGTATTTATTATTTCCTGTTATAGGTATGTTATTGTTAATTCCTTCCTATGCAACAGCGTTGAATGTAAGTGGGACAATTTCCCAAACTACAACATGGGCTCTTGTGGATAGCCCAATTAATGTTATAGGTGATGTTTATGTTTACGGTACAAATGAGCCGTTGTTATACATAGAACCCGGTGTGGAAGTAAAGTTTAATTCAAACTGTGGGTTATACTTAGGCTATAGTACTTCTAAAGGAGGCCTTCGCGCTATAGGGACAGCAAGCCAACCAATTAAATTCACAGGCAGTACAAACGCGTCGAATACCTGGGAAGGTATAACTTTCAATACCACAGCGGATATTTATTCAACAATGGATTATTGTATTGTCAGTAATGCAGGGCAATATGGTAACTCTAATTATGGTAATATAATAATCGAGAACTCTCGTATTACGGTAATACATTCTACAATAACCAGCAGTTACAACTACGGTATGATAGTTACCGGTACTGCAAGTCCGTTGATAAGTTCCTGCACATTTTCAGGAAACGGAAGTTACGGGTTATATATTACAGGTACAAGTTCTCCGACAGTTACTGCGTGCTACTTTACAGGTAACAACACACCCGTTAATATGATTCCTACAATAATGCTTGACACCAGCAATACTTTTGGGACTAATACTAACCAGCGTATAGAATTGAATAGCGGTACAATAAAAGATTACAAAACATGGTTTAACCACAGATTACCTTATTATGTTGCTGGTAATATCTCGATTGATGACCAGGATGGTTTCATAACAAAAAACGCGGTACTTACCATTCAGCCGGGTGTCACGGTACAATTTACTTCGGATGGTTCAATTACTACCGGGAACAGTACGATGGGGTATAACGGTATACTCATAGCATCAGGTACCAGTGGGAACCCCATAACTTTTTCTAATAATACCGGTACTTCGGGGAGTAACTGGAGAGGATTAATTTTTAATCAATACAGTGATGGTTCTGCATTAAGTAATTGTATTATTGAATATGGCGGTTATAACGGGTATGGTAACATTTATTGTAATTCTAAAGCCCCGGCAATAAATGATTGTGTAATACGTAACAGTGCTTATTACGGGATATACAATACTAATGCTCCGATGACGGTCTATAATTCCACGATTACGTTGAACACTACATACGGGATGTATATTTCCGGTGCGTCGGGAATAACTATATCGAGTTGTGTTGTATCAACAAACGGTACGTACGGCATGTATATGACGAGTTGCGGTGATGCATTAATAAAAGCTAATAAAATAACGGGGAATGGTTCATATCCGTTATCTGTATCGCCGGAGATTAACATAGATGCGGATAACGTTATTACTGGTAATAGTAATCAGGAAATTGAAATAACTCAAGGTACGATTAATGGTACATGCATATGGTCAAAATTATCCGGGTTGGTATACAATATTAATGGTACCGTTAACGTTTATGATGTAGATACGTCAAATTTTACTACTGCGAAACTGATAATTCAACCTGGAGTAGTATTAAAGTTTTCATCAAACGGGCAATTGAATATAGGTAATAACAGTTCCGGGCAGAACGGTATCTTCATCGCATCAGGTACGGTGGCTGAACCAATAACTTTTACAAGTAATGCAACGTCACCTACATCAGCTTCATGGCGGAATATTGTTTTTAGTCAATACGCAGGAACATCGACAATGTCTTATTGTAATATAGAATATGCCGGGTATAACGGGTACGGAAGTATTTATTGTTACTACAATTCTGCCAGTGTGGTATTACGTAATTGTTTAATAAAGCAAACAAATTATGGTATTTATTCAAGTTACGGAAAATTTGAGATTTACGATTCCACGGTGAGTTATTGCAGTTCAATTGGTATCTATGCAGCAAATAGTAATTCAATTATCTCCAGAAATAAGATTAACCTCATAACCTCTTATGGCATACAAATCTCTGCAGGAGAGTCTTATATCTCGGGAAATACAATTTCTGATATCACCGGTAATCCGATTGCGATCTCTGCAGCTACAACCCTTGCATCTGACAATGTCTTTACAAACTATGGTGGGACAGAACTTGAAGTATCTGGAGGTGTTGTTTCAAAGAATACTACCTGGGCAAATAACGGGTTCACTTACAAAGTAACCGGTGATGTAAGTATTTACGATAATGACAGCAATCCTCTTACTTCCGCAGTATTAACTATTATGGCAGGAGTTACAGTCAATTTTGGTAACGGTGTTGGTATTACTGTAGGTGGAAGTTCAAGTTCCGGACAAAACGGTGCATTAAGAATCGCTGGTGTGGAACTTTCGAGCGTAACCTTAACAGCAACAAATCCCGTTGGCGGGTCTTACAATTGGGAAGGTATAACTTTTAACAACTACGCGGATTACGATAATTGTGTACTAGAATATTGCGTCCTTCGTAATGCAGGGTATGGAGGTAACAGTTCAATAGTGTATGTTAATTATTCAACGGTCACTCTAAGAAACTGTGTCATTTTAAACAGTTACAGTTACGGTATAGGGTCAAATAACGGGCATATTATTCTTGATAATTCAATTATTGAAAACTGTGCAAGTTATGGTTTATACTGTGCAGCGGGTACAGGTGACATTTCTAATACAGTTTTCAGAAATAATGCAACTTATCCAGTGTATATGCCCTGTACTCTTTCATTAGGCAAGGGTAATACCTATATTGGGAACACATATCAATTCATTTATGTTGCCGGAGGGCTTATAAGCACGACTGCTGAATGGTCAAACCAGGGAATCCCGTACTATGTGCAAGGTACAGTTTATATATACGATCAAGATAGTGCTAGTGATACATATGCTAGTTTAACAATAAATCCTGGGACAAAAGTTGGATTTAACTCAAGCGCTGGAATTCAGGTTGGGTATAGCAGTTATGAAAACTATAACGGCGCGTTGATCGTTCGTGGGACAGAAGACTCAATAGTTGAACTTACCAGAGCGAAAGATTATAACTCATCATTAACTGCTACTACATGGAATGGAATTTATTTCTATAGAGGTACAATGCCGGATAAAACGTATCTCGACTACTGTAAAATAAGTTATGCAAGCAATTACAATATTTACGCGTATTATTGTCCAAAGATAAATATAACCAATTGTGCAATTACAAACAGTAGTTCGTATGGAATATATGCTTATGGTTATAATGCAAGCGAACCTTGTGTTATAAACATTACAAGTTCAACATTTAAGAATAATTATTCGTACGATATTTACGCGTATTACTATTCAATAATTAATGCAGCAAATAATTATTGGGGAAGCGCAACTGGTCCGGTAAAAAGTAAGTTCTACTCTGGTTATTATAGTACGATGACATACAATCCTTATCTCACAGAAGATTCATTTGGACTTCCACGACCGGGTAGTTTTATTGGAACGTCAATTTCTACAAACACAATAGTATGGACGTGGACGACTATTCCTGAAGCGACAAATGGTTATTATGTTTATAACGACGCTAATAGTACGATAAGTTCGTTATTATCTGCAGGGACAACTATTTTTACTGAAACAGGGCTATCTTCGAACAGCCAGTATGCAAGGTATGTAAAACCATACAATATGGATTCTACAACCCGTGCGTCGTCAAAACAAAGCGTATATACTCTTGCAACCGAACCGTCTGCGCTAACAGGTTTTAGCGGGTCAACCAGTGTAATGCTCACTTGGACAGGTGATGGATCGAGATATACAGTACTTGCATCTTCAGGATCGCAAAACGGTCCGTGGTATTATAGCGCAAGTTATAATAAAAACCTTAACATAACCTCACATACTGTTTATGGTTTGTACACAGAAGCTGATTTCTGGTTCAAAGTTGCTGCGTATAATGGCGATGGTGTACTGAGCGGGTATACGGATACGATTAAAGTGATGACAGGCCCGGGACTACCTGGTGTACCGTATTCATCTGAAGGGAATTATATAAAGTCTACAAGTATCACATTTAACTGGACAAAAGGCGCGGCAAATACTGCACTTGAGTTTGAATTACAGATAGGAACTTTCCCAGGTGGGGCAAGTGTTGTTAATACTAAGTATACTGTTAGCCCGTCAACCATAATTTATCAGCATACAATTTCCGGGGCACAACAAAACGTGGTATATTATGCGCGTGTACGCGCAAAAAATTCTGCTGGTGTGTACGGTGAATGGGCTTCTAGCGACGGTGTGGTTTATGATACAGTAAAACCGGTTTTGGGAACTTTGTATTCAGATACACATCCCAGCAGTAGCGTGGAATACATGGAAAAAACGGTTTCTCTCAATTGGCTTGCTGCAACGGATACAGGTTCAGGGGTAGATAAATACTATTACATACTTGATCACAATGAATTAACCGCGCCTACTACTGCCAGCAGTTCATTGGGAAGCACAGAAAGTATTATGCGTTATTATGATCTTGCAGACGGGACATGGTATTTTCACTTAGCAGCAGCAGATAAAACAGGTAATTTTACAACTAGCCCCAAACACTTTATGTTTAAAATAAAAACTACAGTATCTTCAAGCGCGGATAATAGGTTTATTACCGGCGATGGTGCTGTTATCGAGATACCTTCCGGTGCGGTCAGTAATTCAGTACAAATAACGATTACCACACCGTCTACATTAAACAATTCAAGCAGTAAAGCTGATGGTATACTGACATTCACTAATTTTACGAAAAATATAACATTATCCGGTGGAGTTACATCATTCAATAAAAAAATTAAAATTGTTATTCCGTATACTGACTCAGGATTACCAGCAGGAGTAAAGGCATATAAACTAAAATTAGCGTATTATAGTACAACAACTAGTCTCTGGACTCCAATTAAAGATTCTACGGTGGATACCACAAACAAAACAGTTACCGCATATGTGGATCACTTAACAGAGTTCAGGGTTATCGAATACCAAACACCACTGGCTAGTACAGCATACTGTTACCCAAATCCGTTCAATGCGGGGAGTAATACGATTATTTTATATACCGTCCCGGGAGGGGATACCGCGAATTATATAAAGAAAGTTAACTTAAAAATATATGACCTTTTAGGTGGCCTTGTTTGGTCGCAAGAATATACCGGCGGAGAAACCGGTGCAATTCAGGGTGTCAACAATGAAGTTGTGTGGGACGGTAAAAATGGTAAAGGGGAGATGGTTACTGCTGGGGCGTACATTGTATATATCAACACTTCAGTAAACGCAACAACTGCCGGTACATCGGAAGCGCCTAAACCACAAAAGATAATTGTGGGGGTGAAATAATAATGGTTAAAAATTATATGAAAAACACAATTGCTATCCTAACATTGGTTGTAGTGTCAGTCAGCTGTAACTTTGTATCCGTTTCGTCAGCGGCGATACAAGGTGTTGCGGGGTCAATACAGGGCGATGCGGGACAAGGCGGGTATTTTAACCGTCTTGGCGGTAGCGTGAGGTCGCAAGGGATGAGTAACGCGTATTCTGCTGTCGGAGAAGACCCGTCGGCAATTTTTTATAATCCCGCGAGTCTTGCAATGCTAAACCGTAAAGAGTTTATTGGTGAATACGCAATATTGTTTGAAGAGGCTGGTTATAACACATTGTCATTCGGGTGGCCGGTCATCTGGTTAAAGCCATGGAACTGGGCGTTATCGTACTCAAATATTTCCTCTCCGTTAATAAGTGTATATGACAGCGGCGGTAATTTAACCGGAGAAAAAGTTGTTGCATCGGATACACTGCTTATGTTTGGCAATTCATTCACTATCTTTACAAGAGGGCCACAAACTACGCTTCCTTTCCTTTCTGTCGGAGTTAATGCCAAGATTTTTATGAAATCGTTTGATAAGATTAATACCAACGGGTTTGGTATCGACGCTGGAGTGTATTCTATGCCGTTGAACTGGTTAAGATTGGGGTATAGCGCAATAAATTTGGTGAAACCTTCATTAACATACAACGGCCGTTCTGATGTTTATCCTATGGGACAAAACATTGGTATTGTAATAGATTCTGGCTGGGTAATGATAACGATGGATACACAGATGTACGGTACAAGCACGCACTATAATTTTGGCGCGGAAATCAGATTATACAGCATTTCTTTACGCGGAGGATACGGTAGTGCGCTAGGGCCGTCATTTGGTGTAGGGTTGGGATTACCTGGCGGGTTGACTTTCGATTACGCAGCGTTGATGCATACGGATCTCGGGTGGAGCCATCGCATGGGAGCAAGTTGGAAGTTCGGCAAGGATAAAGAAGCGTTTGTTTTGCATGGTGAGGTTGTAAGTCTGTTGAATGCCGGTAAACAACTTGTATTGTCAGGTAAGCTGAAAGAAGCAACGAGTATGTTTAAACAGGTATTTAAGAAAGATGAAGAGAATGCTTCTGCGAAACAGTATCTTGAAGAAATTCAAAAGATACAAGAAGACGAAATCCCGCCAGTGATTGAAGGACAGAAAAAGTTATTTGTAAATACATTGAAAGGAAATGTTAATGTCGTTGCAACGGATGATATTGCTATAAAGCAGTTGGTGGTAAACGGTAAAACGTTGAATGCCACAGAATTAGTAACTAAACTATCATTACCGTATCCTGTGGCAATGACCGAAAAACAGCCAAAGACGACATTGAAGATAAAAGCGGTTGATGTCAAGAATCATATCGTCACTAAAGATATGGAAGTAAACGTAGATAAAGATCCGCCGTCTATCTTGATAGAAGAACCGGATAAGAAAACTGTAACAGTATCCGAGGAACGTATAAAACTTGTTTTTGCAATAGAAGATGCCGGCGGGGTGAGAGAGATTAAGATTAATAAAGTACCTTTGCCGGAAGTAAAAGATGTGGTTGAACGCGAACACAGTTTAGCGGTTGGGTTGAATAAGGTAGAAATTGAAGTTACGGATAATGCCGGGAATATAGCAAAGGAAACTCTTAACGTTACCCGTGAATACGTTAAAATCAGGATGGCGTTATTAAGCCTGGCAGGCAAAGCCGGTGTTTCCGCTCAGGAAGCTGAAATGATCAGCGATTCTGTGCGTGTAGGTATCTCCAGCACAAGACAGTTTAAACTCCTTGAACGTTCCGAGATGGATAAAGTATTGCAACAAGAAAAGTTCGAGGAAGCAATGGGTTGTTCTGATGAAAAATGCGCTGCAAAAGCAGGGCAGTTATTGAAAGTGGATAAAATGGGATTTGGGTACGTACATAAGATGGGCGAAATGTATATTATTACATTGCGTATAATCGACTCAAAGACTGGGGAAATTGATGCGTATGTAACAGACCGTACGACTAATAAGAGCGAATTGTTAGACCTCGGTGAGCGTGTAGGTAAGACATTAGTGGATAAATATTTAGGGAAGTAAAGGTAGAAAAATGACAAAAAAAAATGTGTTTTGTTTGAATGCACTGATTTCGGTGATTATAGGTATATGCATATTTAGTTCCGCATTACCGGTAGTCAACGCTGCGCAAGCAGTTCCACCGACGGCTGGTGGGGAACAATCGCTTGTAAACCCAACAGCAGAAGCCGGTCCTGCATTAGGGACTAAAGTACCCAATTTAATTTTAAAAGACGTTAATGAAACCTATGTTTTCCTTACGCGCCTATGTGGGGATAAGGTTAAAGAAGGTGACCCGAGATATGTTGTAGTGCTGGACTTTTGCGCGACCTGGTGCAAGCCGTGTATGAAAGAAATGCCGGTGTTACAAAAAATTTATGATGATTATAAAAGTAAAGGGATGAAGATGTTTTTGGTGAGTGTAGATACTTTAAGAAAACCTGAGGTCTTCAAGTTTTTTGAAGAAAAAGGTGTTTCTATCCCATTACTTTTTGACAGTGATAGAGGAACAGCGGATAAATGGGGCGTAGCGGAATTTCCTGCACTTTTTGTGATAGACCAGCTTGGGAAGTTGGTTTACAAGCATATAGGGTATAGTGAGACAGTTGATAAAGAAGTACGTGCTAAACTTGATAAGATAGTCAACCTTACGCCTGAGATGATTGCGGAACAAAAGAAAGCGGAAGAAGATGCTGCGGCAGCAAAAGCAGAAGCTACAAGTACTGCGGCAGTTGATGCTGCGGCAAAAGCTGCGGCTGAGGTTAAGGAACAAGCAAAAACGTTGAGTACCGAAGCGTTAAGGTTCTTCAGCGCGGGACAATATAAAGAAGCAATAGCAAAATGGGAAGAAGCTTTGAAGCTTGATCCCGAAAATAAATTCGCTGCTGCCGGTATTCGTAAAGCTAAAGCCAAACTTGAAGGCGGAGAGTAATTCCTCTACCTACCGTAAATTTCGTTCATCATACTGAGACAGTTGTTTAAACTGGCAAGTTCCTGGTCAGTAAACAGGGTGTAAAATTCTTCAACATATTTTGGATCTTTTACCATGCTACTGAAAAGTTTTTGTAGTTCATTCGACATATACCACGCGATCCTGCGTTGTTCAATCTTATAGACTAATGATGTGCGTTGTTTGTTGGTTAAGCCTGTGGCCGATGTTGAACTTGGTTTTGGTAAACTTGAAAGTATTTTTTTGAACTTTAATAGATTACTTTCCGGTGCGTCTGCACTCATTACCATGCTAAAACAAAAAGTTACGACTAACAATGCTCCTGCGATACGTTTCATGTTCTTTACTCCCCCTATGCTATGAATTCCTGTTTAATTAGCTGTTGTTATCATTGTATCAAACGGTTTGGCGGTATTTACAAAAAACTTGTCTGTCATACTGTATGACCCGCCGCTGGAAGAGCTCACACCGATATCAATACTATATAACTGCCCGTTTTTATTGATTTCCGTGGCGAATGAAAACTTACCGTTCGATTGCATCGGCGCATCGCCTAAAAAAGTGTTATTGCTCCATAAACCTATCTTTCCGCCTGATCTCACAAGTTTACCCGATACGGTAAGTTTAACTTTATCCGATGCGGTACCGGGTATTGTTTTTATTTCATTCAAGAAAACATCGATTTTAGCGAAATTCTGTGTGGACATCCACTGTCCGTTTGAAAAAAATACGCCAATACCTATAGCATTATATTCTGGACGAAGGATATTCTCACGATGTCCTGGGCTGTTCATCCAGGAAGTGTGTATCGCGCTTGAGGCCTGATCATCGGATTCTACTACCCCATAACCTGTTACATTGCCCCGGGGCATCATCGAAATATTTTCTCCAACATACGAAAAAGTTGCGCCGGTTTTTTTTATACGGTCACTAACGTCTTTATATTCTGCAACTGGTGAGTAATGAGAAAAATAGTTTAGGTCACACATTTCTTTGCTATGCTGCCGAGCGGATTGAGTTAGTAATGAATTATAGAATAATGGCGCAAGGCCGCGCGAAGTGCGTTCATAATTTACTTTATCCAAAATCATACGCTCAATTTCATCAACTCCGGAATAACCTGTGGTAGAAGCTGGAGCAGTAGGTTTTGTGTCTAACGTTTTATTTACAATAGTGGAAGCCTGAATTTTTTGGCCTGAATCTACAGGCTGTTTTTTTTGATCAGCAGTTTGCTGTCCCTTCTCAATATCAAAATCGGGTATTGTCGGAAGGATGCCGGTTTCGTTATAAGTTTTCCCCGAAGCTTGTTGTTTTTTTGAGGATTCAAATTCTGATTCTAATGGGCTAGAATCAGTCATTATTACTTCCGCAATGATTTTTTTATATTCATTTGAGCGTTGTTGCTTATAAGCGTCATCACGAGAACCTGCCGGTGCGGAAGTAGCAAGTAAGTCTTCAAATACAGCCATTGCGTCATCAAGTTCTTTCTCTAGCCGTTCTTCACGAAGCTTCTCAGAAGGTTGAGGCTGACCGTTGATGTATTTAACCATTTTTTCTGCGGAACGGTCATCCGGAGAGATAAATCGCACATGTTCAGGTTTTATCAATGGATACTTAACGTCATTAACTTTAATGGTACCCATGTATTTACCGATTACGACAAATGAGTTTTTATTGCCTAGTTTTGTGTAAAAATCTTTTAATTTGTAGAGGTCAACCACAGCGGAATACTTCTCCGGGACAAAAGTTTCTACGTTCTGGCTTTTTAGCAGGTATCCCAAATGCTGTTCCCTGTTTGAATCGTACTCCGGGGTAAACGTCACAGGGTCATTTGATGTGGAGGTAGGTTTTGTGCCTAAAAAAATTATTTGTTTGCCCGAATGATTTTTAGGGTTTAATACCAGTTCGGGTAATGGTACGAGTTCTGATTTCAATGCCAACTCTTTTTCTTTTTCTGTTAATGCCCAGCCGAGGTAAACCCCGGAAGCTGTGACTGTTGGTGTGGAAAAGATGTTTATGGTTATGCATAAGATAAACAGAGTAAATATTATTTTCATGATTAATTTGTCCCTTCTACAACATTTTAGTTTGAAAATATTTTTTAAAGCTTTATATATATAAACATATGTATACACCAAAAGCCATATGATTGTCAATTGTTAAATATATCACATATGTGTTAATACTCTTTCAAAATAGTCGTGCTTGTAGTAAAATCTAAAGTATAAGGTTTGGATTATTTATGGAAAACGTGAAAAAATATTTGATCAAAGAAGAATGGTTTGTCTTAGCATTTCTTGCTGTGCTAACTTTTGTTAAGGTTATATTTGCTGCAACGCTTAATCTGGTACCGGATGAAGCGTATTATTGGGTATGTTCGCAAAACACTGCATTAAGTTATTTTGACCATCCCCCGATTATTATGCAAGTCATAAGGTTAGGGACAGGTGTTTTGGGGACAACCGAACTTGGTGTACGCGCGGGATCTTTGGTCATATCTCTTCTAGTAACACTTATAGGGTATCTCACTGTTATGGAGTTCACAACAAAAAAAGTTGCGGGATTTACCGTTGTTGTACTACTTAACATCATTCCAATATTTTTTGTAGGGTCAATTCTTGCAACACCTGACTTGCCGTTGATGCTATTCTGGTCTTTAGGAATATACTTTTTAGTGAAACTAGTGAAAACAAGTGATGAAAAGTACTGGTACCTTTTAGCAGTCTTCATAGGATTTGGGTTATTGTCTAAGTATATGATAGTACTTATACTCGCAACACTTGGTGTTGTGGTAGTATTCTTCAAACCGTACAGAAAATTATTGGGATTAAAACAGCTGGTATTATTTACAGGGATTGTTGTTTTAATAGCTTCACCGGTAATCATATGGAATGCCACACATAATTGGGCGTCATTCGGGTTTCAGTTGAAACATGGTTTACAAACATATGAGAGCAAACCGTTAGAAAACCTGATACTATTCTTTGGCGGGCAACTTTTTATTGCAAGCCCGGTACTATGGACATTATTTTTGGGTACAGTGTTATGGTATTTTTATAAAGCGGTGAAGTACCGTAACCCGTTATTAATAATTCTATCGTTACCTTTTATTACAGGCATTGTTTTCTTTGCGTACACAAGTACGCGTGCAAGAGTTGAGCCTAACTGGCCGGTAACATCATACTTTATGGCATGTATACTCTTAGCTTTATGGTATACTGAAAATAAAGGGAAATGGTATGTAAAAACTATTGTCCTAACGGGTGTGGTATTCAGTGTTTTCCAAACATGTATAATATTTTATCCGCGTTTTAGCGGTGTGTACAGTAAAAAAATAGAGAATGAAGTGTACCGGCATGTCTATGGCTGGCAGGAATGGGCAACTACTATTGCAGTACTTGCTGAACGCGCATCACCGTCTAACAGTAGTGATATGTATATATTTACTCCGCAGTACCAGTTAGCATCTGAATTAAGGTTTTATCTTACAAAAACAGGGTCTGTTTATAAAAACAAAATTATTTGCAGGAATCTTAACTCACGGGTAAGTGGATTTGATTATTTTCAAAAAGAGCCTGTGTTTAAAACGGGTGATAACGCGTTGGGATTAGAGACTTCTGAAGGTGTCATTGGTAGCTATTTTGCAGAATCTGTTAATCTTGAACCAGTAGAAGTTAGATACCATAATACGATGATTAGGAAAACACATACGTTATTGTTAAAACAATTTAAGGGTGGTATATTCCCGTAATGAAACAAAATATTAAGGTTTTTGTTTTACCTGCTATAATAATTGTGTTTGTGTTGATAACAACTTTTTTCCCAGTATATCACCCGAAGGTTGAAGTGTTATCCCCACCGGATATGCGGTATGGATTAACTGAAAACGATATTTCTGCAATGTTTGGTGTTAAATATTCATTCGTGAGGTATATATTTGAACCGGTACTGGGCCCTGTAGAGTATGTTTCCCAATGGCGAAAAATTAATATACAGTTATTTACTTTATTTTTTTGGGTTTTGGCAGTATCTGTTGTAATTGGGATAATCAAAAGCAAGAAGAATTCTATATTTATTATTTGTATTACAGCACTATACTTTTTTGTATTTATAGCGTTTTGTGTCCTATTCCCGTCTAGTGCAAATAGAATTGTCATAAACTCGGCTAAACTTAAACTGGTTGATATTCATTCCCATACATTCCAATCGCATGATGGAATACGTAGTTTTGAATATAATAACCGCTGGCATAAGAATATGGGGTTTAATGAATGGTATATCACGGAGCATGAAGAAAATAACCATACAGGGAATATGGAACTTAATCTTGAAAGTAACCACTACCTTTTTCTGCAGATGGGGCAATTATCAGTTAAGGATGAAGAAAAGTTTTGGTTGTCAAACGTACCCGGAAAAATATCTATGGCACATGAACACGGCGGTACTGTGATAGTTGCAGAACAGTGGAATGATAAGAATGGTAAAAGCCCTGATATTCTTGCGGGATATGGTGTTGACGGATTCGAGATTGTCAACGGTGGATTTCCATATATTACAAAAGCTGAACAACAAGAGATAATTGATACCTGCCGGAAGTATAAACTAACATTATGGTCTTCCACAGATTGGCACGGATGGGGAAATAGTTATGCTTATGCTACAGCAGTAGATACACCAATACCTATAGGCACGAAATTTACTCGTGTTTTGCCATTATGTATCACGAGAAATGAAAGTTATTCATTCACAAGACTGTCACTTGAGCCGGCATCGTCGATATTCTACTACTTTTCTGGTTTAAATATTTCTCAGCGGATATCTTGGATTTTGTGGACACTGTTTTTTTCAGTAATATTTAACTTGCGGGTGATAAAAACCTGTAGAAAAAAGTTTTTTGTTATTTTCCTGAATATAACTCTTGTTGTATTTTTGTTATTCAACAGCACGGTATTTGCTCAAGCTTTTCTTACAGAAGAAATGGGCGGGAATAAAGTTATTCCGTTGGTATTCTTTATGGTAACAATATTAGCAGTTATTCTCGGAGTGTATACCCTTAGCTTAAACAAGCAAGAAAAAAGTAGTTACGGATTGAAGTAAGAATGAAAACAACGGCTGTTAGTATCAATCAAAAAGTACGCATTTTTTTTAACACTTATAAGATTAATGGGTGTAAAGTCCTGCTTAGTGTTTCCGGCGGGGCGGATTCTGTATGCATGCTTCACATTATAAAATCTCTGGCACAGGAGTACGGATTAACTCTTTATATAGCGCATTTTAATCATCAACTTCGTAAAACCGCTATGCGTGACCAGCAATTTGTGGTAAACCTTACATATAAATTAGGGTTAAGTAATTTATTCTCTACGAAGATTGACGTTAAGGGATACGCAAGAAAAAAAAAGTTGAGTATCGAAACCGCAGCACGTGAAATAAGGTATGAGCAACTCGTTAAGTACGCGTTCAGAAACGGGATACCTTATGTTTTCACAGCCCATACGATGGATGACAACGCTGAGACTGTTATATTCAACCTCATTCGCGGAACCGGCCTTCAAGGAATTGCGGGGATACCTCAAAAACGTATACTGTCAGACAAAGTTGAGGGTCAAAAGAAAGTGTTATTACTCCGCCCGATGCTTAAACTTCGCAGGAAAGAGATTTTAGAGTACCTTGAGGCAGGGAGATATCAATGGCGTGAAGATGAAACCAACACTGACGAAAAATATCAGCGCAATTTTATCCGGAGGAATATCTTACCGTTAATGGAAAAAGTTAATCCGGGAACTAAAGAGCATATCGCGCAGTTAACTGAAATAGTGAGTGAAGAACAAGAGTTTTGGCAAAATAAAGTCAGTTCCGCATTTCATAAGACAGTGAAAGTATATACAGGGAAATGTGCGATTGATATTTATTGGTTTAGGAAGTATAATAGTATTATTAAACATCGACTAATTGGCCAATTGTTACAATCCTTGAACCTTATAGGATTTAGTAACATCAAAAAGTTAGTGGAGTTTATTGAGTATGGCCGGGTTGGCGGATATATTGACATTGGTGGCGGATGGGTGTGTTACCGCAGTTACGGCAGTTGTTTGATCAAACAGAGGCAACGGAAAAAGGATGTTGCCGCTATTACGGAAATTAGACTTAAGTATCCGTGTGTTACCGTTGATAAACAGCGCGGGATAACAATATTTTCACAAGTTCGTAACGCGCGTACTGATGAACTGAACAGTGTAAAGAGGCAGGCGGGTTACAAAGCGGTAATGGATTATGATAAGTTGCGTGGCGTAACGCTGGTTGTTCGTGGTAGGCAACCGGGGGATTGGTTTTATCCTCTTGGAATGCATGGCCGGAAAAGCGTTAAAAAGTTTTTTACGGATATAAAGATTCCGGTATGGGAGAAAGGTAAATTAGTTTTATTGACAGGGAAAGGAAGCCATAGGGTTTACTGGGTAGCAGGTTATAGAATAGATGATAAGGTAAAGATTTCCGGAAAAACAAAGAAGGTTTTGGAACTGCGTATTGAAAAAAGTATATAAAAAATCATGGTGAAGGTGTTATAGTTAGGAGTACTAAAAAAATATGGAAAAAAAAGATAAACAACCTCAACGGCCGGCATGGTTAGGATGGGCACTCGGTTTTCTTTTCCTTTTCTGGATGACATACCTTTTTTCTCAAAAAGAAGATATGATGAAGGATGATGAATTATCATACAGCGAATTCCAGCAGCGTTTGCAGAAACAGACACAGGTTTCGGCAAGGTATACTAGCGGGATAGACAACCGGAATATCATTGAAAACATCATTATCAGAGAAGATCTGATTAAAGGTAAGTATGTTACTGATAAGGGAGAGAAACGCAATTTTCATATTACCCGGGTAGAAGACCCTGATCTCGTAAAAAATTTGGAAGCTGCTAAGGTGCAGTACCGCGGTGAAATTGAAAACAAGTGGTGGCAGTTGTTGATATACAACATCCTGCCATTTGGGATATTGATATTTATTTGGTGGTGGTTGTTGCTCCGTCCCGCGCAGTCCGGTGGAAAACAGGTATTTTCGTTTGGTCGCAGCCGTGCTAAGATGTATAACGATAAGAAAAAAAATATTACCTTCAAAGATGTTGCCGGGGTGGATGAGGCTAAGGAAGAATTACAGGAGATTATAGAGTTTTTGAAAGATCCTGCTAAGTTTCAAAAGCTTGGTGGTAAAATCCCCAAAGGTGTAATTCTATATGGTGCGCCGGGAACCGGAAAAACGTTATTAGCGAAAGCAGTTGCCGGGGAAGCAGGTGTACCGTTTTTTTCTTCCAGTGGATCAGAATTTGTTGAGATGTTCGTTGGGGTTGGCGCGTCGCGTGTGCGTGACCTTTTTGAAACGGGACGAAAGAATGCACCGTGTTTACTGTTTGTTGACGAAATTGATGCGGTTGGCCGGCATAGGTTTGCGGGTATCGGCGGTGGGCATGATGAACGTGAACAAACGCTAAATCAGTTACTTGTTGAGATGGACGGATTTGATACAAAAGAAGGAGTGATACTTATTGCTGCAACGAATAGGCCGGATGTATTGGATCCTGCGTTACTGCGGCCTGGGCGTTTTGACCGCCATATAGTTGTACCATCACCGGATCTAAAGGGGCGCGAGGAAATTTTAAGAGTACACGCGAGGACAGTTAAACTCGATGAAAAAACTAATCTATTGACTATCGCACGGCGTACACCTGGATTTGTTGGCGCTGACCTCGCAAATTTGGTTAATGAAGCGGCATTACTTGCTGCGAGAAAAAATAAAAAGGCTGTTGAAAATGGTGACATGGAAGAAGCGATTGACCGCGTAATCGCGGGTCCTGAACGCAAGTCGAGGATGATATCTGACCGTGAGAAAAACATTATTGCGTATCACGAATCAGGGCATGCATTACTGGCAAAACTGCTTCCCGGTGCAGATCCGGTGCATAAAGTATCAATTATCCCGCGCGGGCCTGCATTGGGGTATACTTTACAGTTACCTACAGAAGACAGGTATCTTACGACAAAGACGGAAATTATTAACCGTATCATAGTGTATCTGGGAGGGCATGTTGCTGAAAAAGTTGTGTTCTCAGAACTTACCACGGGGTCACAAAATGATCTTACTCACGCGACTGATATGGCTCATAAAATGGTGTGCGAATTCGGCATGAGCGACAAAATTGGCCCGTTGACTTACGGGAAAAAGGAAGGCGAAGTTTTTCTTGGGCGCGATATTGTTCAGCAAAGGGAGTATAGCGAAGATACCGCAAAACTTATTGATAAAGAAGTGAAGAGTATTGTTGAAGACTGTATGAATCAGGCAATAGATATGCTGATAAAGAACCGCGATAAACTTGATAAATTATCATCAGAACTTGTTGAACATGAAGTGCTTGACGGGGATGAGGTTAATAAAATCCTAGGTTTTCCTGTCGAAAATATATATGGAGAGGCTGAACCTCAGGTGGTTAAGCCTGAAGAAAAAGCAGAGGACACGGTAGTGAATGAAGTAAAGAAAGAAACCGTTGCGGCACAACAGGAATTGCCGATAGAAAGTACCGGGAAAAAAGATGAAAACAGTGAAAAAGGAAATTGACAAGAAACGGATTGAAGCTGCTATACGTGAACTCTTAATGGCTATAGGAGAAAATCCTAATCGTGAAGGGTTGAAGAATACTCCAAAGCGTGTCGCTAATTTTTATGAAGAATTTATGGCAGGGATGGTATCTGACCCGTCAGAAGTGTTAAAAGTGTATTACGAGGAAGAAGGATATGAAGAGATTGTGTTATTAAAAAACATACCGTTTTATTCGTTATGTGAACACCACCTCTTGCCGTTTTTTGGGAAAGCGCATGTCGCGTATATTCCCAAAAAAAGGAGGTTATTGGGAATCTCAAAAATTGTACGGCTTGTGGAACTTGTCTCACATAAATTACAGTTACAGGAACGCGTGACTAAGCATATTGCTGAAACCATTGAAAAAGTTGTGAAACCGCATGGAGTAATGGTTGTTATGGAAGCTGAACATTTTTGTTTCAGTATGAGAGGTATAAAAAAACCAGGGACGTCAGTAATGACTTCAGCGGTACGCGGGATTTTTTTGAAAGATGCTAAAGCACGGGCGGAAGCTTTACAACTCATAAATAAAACGCAGTCATAAGAAAAAGTTGTATTTCTTGAAATAGATTATAAGGAGATTTATGGAAAAAGTTCAGTTTAGAATAATAACTGTTTTATTGTTATCAATTACTGCTTTCATTACAGACCCATCGTATGCAGCGAAAAATGTTGTCTTAATGATTGGTGACGGTATGGGCCCTGCGTCGGTTGTAGTTGCTAAATATTATTCTGAATTAATTCTTGGTAGAGACTTGGGTATGCAAGTAATTATGGATATGGGTAATACAGGTTATATGGTTAATCTCTCGTCTTCCGGGTTAGTAACGGACTCCGCTGCT
>JBBAAG010000022.1 GCA_041658405.1 Elusimicrobiota bacterium | reverse complement strand
TAGCGGAACAATACAAACCGGACACAATAATCCTGGATGTTAATCTGCCCGACACGGACGGCTGGGAGTTATGCCGTAGGTTAAAACAGAACCCTGTAACAGAAAACATACCCGTAGTACTTTATACCGGCAAAGCGGTAAGCCCTGAGGAACAGGTACGCGGATTGGATGCCGGCGCGGAAGATTATATCGTTAAAGGTACTGACGCCGATGTTGTCCTTTCTCGGGTAAACAAAGCTGTTACCCGTGGAAAACAAGGTGTAATGTTGACCTACAAACGCGGCGGGTATGAACTAAGCGCGATGCCGTTGGGTGTAAAGATAGGTGATAGGTTTATAGAGCTTACACTGAAAGAGTTTAAGTTTATCCACTTGCTGTTAAACAACTACGGCGAGGTTGTGTCACGAACTGAGTTATACAAATCGTTGTTTAACTGCGAAGAAAGTATAGGTAAGAAAACCAGGTGCTTGGAGATCCTTGTACGCAGGGTAAGAGTAAAACTGGGTATAAAGACGAACGATGATAGTATTGAAACAGTTATAGAAAAAGGCTACCGGCTAAAATAACGGGGTTTCTGATATAAACGCCAATATGCCTTTAGGTGTTACATATTTGTAATTTGACAAATGTTATTATATCTACTATTAATGTAGGTATGGATTCAAACCGCTTCATTGAATCGTTGTACCTAAGGAATCTGCAAGTAATGTTGTATGTGAGAATAATATAAGGGGATATTTTGTTTGAGTTTGAACTTTTAAATACAGGTGTCTAATATAACAAGGGTTATTAAATTTGAAAAAGATATAGGATAGTCTAATTTGTTGAAATTGGCTAAATGCAGCTTGGGTAGTAAAACAAAGTTAGGGAATTAGGGGGACATAAAGTTTAATGAAAAACAAACACAAAGTTTTGGAGTTAGTGTTAATAGGAGTTTTGTGTATTACATCATATGTTATAGCAGAAGATAAAAAAGATGGTAATTTACCTTCTCATATAACAAATATCAGATTAGAAAATATCCGACCTATTACCCCGGAAGGGGAGTCGTGGGGACAATCTTCTTGGTCGCCTGATAGCAAGAAAATATATTTAGCACATCCCACGAATATTCGAGTATTTGACATAGAAACTGAGACCTTGATAGATATTCCCATTCTTTCCAAAGATACCGAAGGTTATATTGGAATAAGAGTGTGGTCAACAGATGGGAATAAAATAGTTTTAGGTACAGACATCTTAACCGAACCAGTTAAAGGTAAGGGGAAGATATTTGTTGCAGAAAATATGATTGTTGATCTTAAAGCAAAAAAAGTAAAAAAAATCAGTCTTCCAACAAAAGGTCAAGTGGAATGGGATAATAAAGAATTTTGTTGTTATGAAATATCCAAAACACAGGGGTTCATAAATATTCAATATTTTGATGAAAATGGAAAGAAAATGGAACATCCTCCAAAACTATCGGTCACAAAACTTATTATTGATGATAATTCCAACATATGGGAAATTAGCATAAGTACAGATGGGAAACAAAGCAAGAACTTGATAACAATCAATGATGACGTAAAAAATGAAACGGGAGGGAATTATCGGCGACTAGTATATTCCAAAAATAGAATGTATATTTTAGTTAATGATGAATATGTTTTGGACAATAAAGGCAATTTATTATGTGATTTAAATGGTCATGGGAGTTGGTCAAGTGACGGACAATTTATATTATATCAAATCACTGAAGAAGACGGAGAGGTTACTCTTAGCTCAGATTTATTTATGTGGGATAGTATAACTAAAAATACATTTCAATTAACCACCACCCCAACCTTACTAGAATCATTTGAAGTGTTGTCCCCTGATGGGAAGAAGCTCATATTTTCTGAAGAAAAGAATTTGGCAATATATGAGGCGGATGTAATATATGAATAAATATATACATTTAATAAATTGTTCGTTTTTTTGTATTTTCATTTTATTTTCATCAACATATCTTTATGGTGTTAGTAGAGTTCTGATAGATCCTGGACACGGTGCTTTAAACAAAGAAGGAAAATTTGATGGTGGTGCTTTTGGACCAGATGGGACGAAGGAATCATGGATAAACTTAGAGGTGTGAGTTTGCAACCCAATTTGACCCGTCTTTTACATCGAAGTATGACCCAGGGGTATATATAATTATAGCGTCGGATAGTTCAAATACATGCCGGGTCAATATTGGATGAAAAGGGTGGGGCAAAGTAGGATGCTAAATTGCAATTCCGTGTAACCTTTGGCAGTCTTGACAATCATATTTGTCCCTTATTTTTCTGTTTGTTTTTTGGCAATTTTTGTTGGTGGCACTTTGCCTGAGAAAAAATTGGCATAAGCATGGGTAAACTCTGCTCCGTAAAAAACTATCATGGATGAATAGGATACCCATAACAGGATTAAAATAATTGAACCTGCTGCTCCGTATCCTGAACCGGGGTCTGCTGTTCCGAAATATAATCCTAAGGCGAATTTTCCTATTTCAAATAACAGTGCGGTAACGAATGAGCCAATCCATACGTGCCGCCATTTTATTTTTGCATCGGGAATAAATATAAAAATGAGTGAGAACAATACTGTAAGGATGCCAAGTGATAAAATAGAATTGATGGCTTGTAATACAATGACCAGGGATTCTGAAAAATGATTTGTTATCCAGGTGCCGAAAGCGGATAGGGTTGCAGAAATTACGAGTGATACTATTAGGATAAATGCAATTGCAATTATAAGTCCGAATGAAAATAAGCGTGCTTTGAGCAAATTTAAAATGCCGGATTTAGATTCATCTGCTTTTACTTCCCATATAGTATTTATAGATTTTTGAAATTGCGCGAATACGCCTGTTGCTCCAACAAGAATTGTGATGGCTCCGATAATAGTTGCCCAGAAATGATTTTTTGATTCGGTTCCTTTTGCTATCATGTCTTGAATTTGTTGGGCTGTATCTGCACCCATTGTGGAGGCAATTTGCGCTGCTATTTGTCCGTTGACGGCTTCTTGTCCGAAAAAATATCCTGCTAAGGATACGATTACAACAAGCAATCCGGGCAATGAAAATATTGCATAGTATGCAATGACTGCGCTTTCTTTAAAAGGGTCTTTTGCCCACCATTTTTTGAAAGCAGTTTTTGAGACGATAAGAATATTTTTGAACTGCTTTTTCATTTCTTCTTCTTGTCCTCTTCCTGACGCTGTAGTAAATATCTTTTATCCTGTGGTGTTTCTGTTTTAACCGAGTTGATGCTTATCGTATTGTCAACTTCGGGAAGGAGCGGCTGTACAAAGGCGTTGAGCAGGACTTCCCAAATTGCATCGAGTGTATTTGTTTGCGGGTTTTTATAACTGCCTTCCATATTCACCTTAGTTGCAACTTGGTCTTTTTTTTGATTTTTAAATATTACTCCGGAAGCACCTACAATTTGTTCCCATACTTTATTAAAAAATGTATCATGCCTGTCTTCAGGTCCCACCACTTTTAAATCTTTTATTATAGGTTTGACATATCCTTTAAATTTACCATCCTTGGCAGCCATTTCTGTATATAATCCAAAGTTGCCTCTGTGTACATCAAAATTTCCATACGCTTTAAAAAAGTCATTTAGTAAAACAAGATTGGTATTTTTTATTTCTGCATTCAAATCGAATGTTGCATTGTCAGCCAAGGCATTTAATTTCATGTTGAAGCTTAAAGTTCCTTCATAGGCATTTGCCTGTGCTGTGACAGTGGAGGGGAGTTCTATTTTATCATCTATTACGCTTTTGAGGTTGAGTGCGAGGATGTGAGTTTGCTTTAGTGCTATATCAACCTTTGGTGTGGATGTGTTGTCGGCATAACGTATAGTGCCGTCATTGATTTCAAAACGGTTTACTTTAAGGGGCATAAAATTTTTGAGGAGTTTGCGAAAATCGGGGGTGTCTTTTTTTACATCGGTTAGGTCGGTTTTGTCTTTTGTAAAAATTAATTCGGGCGAATCGAAAGTGAGTTCACCAACAATGGATCCGTGAAGAAGTGCACCCCATTCAACGGATAAATCAATGTTGCGGGATTTAAAAAACGGAGTTTGTTGTTTTGAAACAGAATCAACTTTGTTTAAATAAATATCGTTAATGATGTATGCGCCCCGGTAGATGGATAAATCTATATCGTCAATATGTCCGTAATACCCTTTGACGTTTGCTAATGTTTTATTGGCATAATGCAATACAATGTAGGGTAAAATAAGCCGGATGATACTTAACAGGACTACGACACTGATAAGGATTTTATATTTTTTTTTCATGTCAACCTCGATTTACTTCTTCAATATTTGTTATTACATTTAATACAATATTTTCATTATACAAAATGTAATTTGGAAATAAATAATTTCTTTAATAATCACTCAATGCTTGAACCTTCTTCAAATCAACAACGACTTCACTTGTTTTAGAATCCTATTCAATTGCTATTTTTTGTAATGTGTTAATTGTGGGATTTGTAATTCCGGCAGTTTCAATCTTAACAGTCGAATTATACGCAAACGCTGCACACGAGTATTTACGCCATTATTTTGACACGCACAACATACCTTACACGCTAGAGTGTGAGTTTGCAACCCAATTTGACCCGTCTTTTACATCGAATTATGACCCGGGGGTATATATAATTATAGCGTCGTATAGTTCAAATACATGCAGAGTCAATATTGGATGAAAAGGGTGGGGCAAAGTAGGATGCTAAATTGCATACATACCCGTGATATTTTTGTATAATTTTTGCATTTATTTTGTAAACTACAGTAATAACAACATTAACAATAAGGAGAAAAGGTAAATGAAAAATCAGCAACAACAGTTGTTAAACAAACTAACTACAGTTACAGTAATGGCAATGATGTTCAATCCTGGCACTTGTACAGCTGCTGCGATGGAAAACAGTATCGTGCCTGGCGGAGTGAAAGACAAATCACAGGCAGCTGCTCTAGCGGAAAAAGGGACTAAACTTGACTGCGGGAAATACAACGTTCTATTTATTGCAGTTGACGACCTGCGGACACAGCTCGGGTGTTATGGACAAAAACAAATGCTTACCCCCAACCTTGACCGCCTGGCATCCACGGGAGTAATGTTTACCCAGGCGTATTGCCAGCAAGCATTATGCAGCCCAACCCGGACGAGTTTATTGACCGGTAAGAGGCCGGATACTACCAAGATTTATGATCTCACTACACATTTTAGAAAGACTATACCTGATACAATAACACTCCCTGAAAATTTTAAAAACCACGGATACTATACCGTAGGAATAGGTAAAGTTTACCACCTTAATGATAAACAGTCGTGGGATGAGTACATCAAAACCACGTCGATAACCTATGCGCTTCCGGAGAACGAAAATTATCGTAAAGATAAAATACAGGAAGCTAAGGATAAAGGGTTGAAAGGCGATAAAATCCGTACTGACGCGGAACGGAGTTACGCATGGGAAGCCGCGGATGTCGATGATAATAAATATCATGATGGCCAGATTACGGATAAAGCAGTTGAAAAGTTGAGAGAGATAAAAAATAAACGGTTCTTCTTTGCTGTAGGCTACCATAAACCACACTTACCGTTCTGCTGTCCTAAGAAATACTGGGATCTATACGACCCGGCAAAACTTAAATTAGCAGATAATCCGTATGCACCAAAAGATTGTCCTACGGTTGCGTTACACGATTCTGGGGAAGTACGGCGTTATCTCGGTATACCGAAAAGCGGGCCATTACCCGATGATACCGCACGAAAACTTATACACGGATACTATGCGTGTACAAGCTTTCTTGACGCACAGGTTGGGCGGTTGATGAAAGAAATTGAAGATCTTAAACTTGAAAACGATACTATAATAATTCTCTGGGGCGATCATGGATGGCAACTTGGCGAGCATGGGTTATGGTGTAAACATACAAATTTTGAACTCGCAACCAGGGTCCCGTTAATCCTCCGCGTACCCGGTACAAAGAATATTGGTGTAAAGATTCCGGCATTAACCGAGTATGTCGATATTTACCCGACATTATGCGAACTCACAGGCTTACCTTTGCCGGAAGGGCTCGAAGGTGTCAGTATGGTACCGTTACTTGACGAACCTAACCGTGACTGGAAATCCGCAGCGTTCAGCCAGTATCCCCGCCCAAATAAGGTTATGGGGTATACTATGCGTACAAAACAGTACCGTTATGCTGAATGGAAAAACCGTGATACCGGCGAGGTTGTTGGAGTTGAACTTTATGACCATCAATCCGATCCCGGGGAAAATGTTAACCTTGCGTTAGACAAGAAAAATAAGGATTTATGCGCAAAACTTAGTGCACAGCTCAACGCCGGGTGGAAAGCTGCAAAACCTAAATAGGGATATATTATATGACACCAAAAGAGCGGGTAGAAGCTGCGTTTAAGAAACAGCCGACGGATAAAGTGCCGGTTAACCACCGCGGGTTCTCATCAAAAGCTGCGTCGCACATACTTAAACGTGAAGCGTTTATCGGCGGGGGTATACAAAAATGGCGGGAAGTAAAGTCATTGTACGAAGGCTGGCATGACGAGTACCTCGAACGTTCATTTAAAGACGCGGTTGACCTTGCCAGGATAACCGGCCAGGATTTAGTACGTCCGCAGTACTGGCGTGCGCCAAGAAAACCTACCCGCAAGATTGACGATAATACGTACCTGTTTGAGAACAGCTCCGACGAGAATACTTGGAGGGTACTGAAATACGATCCTGGGACTGAACAGTCATACGACGGGTGGTACCGTCCCCGCGTGCTTACTTCCGACGAGGTCCGGCGTAATGTCGATGCTAACCTTAAAACTGTTAATGCCTACACGCCAAAAGATGAAAGCCAGGAGTTCGCGTTGAAGGCACAGAAACTTTTGGGTAACAATTACGCGATTGAACTTTCTTGCGCGACTGTTCTCCCGTCGGTACACACAGAAATCATATGGCTTGAATTAATGTTACTCGACCCTGGGTTAGTGAAGGAGTATATCAGTATCCAGCTTACCCGCGTGAAACGTAATGTTGAACACTTCGCAAAACACGGCTTCCGGTACTTTTTAGGAGGGCATGATTTCGCAACAGATACCGGCACGTTTTATTCACCGCAGCTATTTAACGAACTAATGCTCCCTGCTCTTAAGCAAGTATCAGACTGTTGCTGTGCAAACAACGGGTATCATATATTCGCATCCGACGGTAATCTCTGGCCTGTTGCCGATATGTTATTCGAAAAAGCTGGGGTACACGGGTATTACGAAATTGACCGGCATGCCGGGATGCGGGTGGAAGACCTGCGGGTGAAACACCCAAACCTTACGTGTTTAGGCAATATTAGTTCGTGGACATTAAGCCAGGGGTCAAAGGAAGATGTTATCACAGAAACACGCGTGTGTATTGACGCTGCAAAAAAGTATAACGGCATAATTCTTGGAGTATCAAACCAGGTTTTGTGTGATACACCGTCAGAAAATATTGATGCTTTACTGGAAACAATTGAGAACTACCGGTGATATTTGCTAATATATAAATTATTATAGATTTATTGCTTAAAGGAGTAAATACAACAAAAATGTTTGCAGGTAAAAATTTGTGGGATATAATACAAATCGGCGGGTTCACGATGTACATCCTGATCTTCACGTCGATACTATCAATTGCGGTAATTATTGAACGGTATATCTATCTTTCAATACGCGGGCGTATCAAACGGACAAAAATTATACCAAAACTCGCGGAAGCTATACTTGCGGGGAAGTATGATACCGCAAAAAGTATTTGTGAAACCACAAAAAGTACGCTTTCATCCGTTGCGTTAGCCGGGATCACGTACTCCGGGCATGACGAAAAAATTGTTTCCAACGCAATGTCCCGCGAGGTTGCGGTTGAAACTGTTAAACTTGAAAAAAACACGGCAATCCTCGGAACTATCGGGAATATAGCGGTATACATCGGCCTTTTTGGTACGGTACTGGGTATTATCCGCGCGTTCCACGATATTTCAGTCATTGGCAGCGGCGGTATGAATATCGTCATCGGCGGGGTATCAGAAGCTTTGATCTGCACAGCTACGGGTTTGCTGGTAGCGATCCCGGCATCAATTTTTTATAATTACTTCTCCCGCAAGATTGATACTATGGTCACTGAGATGGAACTTTGCTCATCAGAAATCCTTGACCTTATCACCACACAGAATAAAAGGACAGGGAAATGAATAACTCCGCAGTATCCTCACGGAAACGCACAAAGATTTTGGCGGAGATAAACATTACGCCGTTCACTGACGTGGTTTTGGTATTACTCATAATTTTTATGGTTACCACACCGTTGATTATGCAGTCCGGTATAAAAGTAACTTTACCAAAGACTACACGTGTAGAAGCTGAAACTGATAGAAATATAACAATAACAGTTACCGCCGCGGGTGAAATTTTATTGAACCAGGAACGTGTCACACTGGAAGAACTTGAACCTGACCTCACCGCTCGGGTTGCAAGTAACCCAAACAGTGTGGTTATAATTAACGGGGATAAGGATGTTAAGTATGACTATATAATCCGTATTGTTGATATTGCTCAACAATCCGGAGTACGTAAGTTCGCGTTGAGTACAGAACAAAAAGGGAAAGGTAAACTATGAGTACCGATAAATTAACAACAAACGAACGTATGCGCTGTGTGTTCGAACATAAAGACCCTGACCGCATACCTGTGTATGACAGCCCATGGGCGACAACGATTGCGCGATGGCGTAACGAAGGAATGCCGAAAGATACTACCCCCGCCATTTTCTTTGGGCTTGATAAAGTGTTTAATTTTACCGTAAATAACAGCCCGAGGTTTGACGCCAAAGTTGTGGAAGAAACCCCGGAGTACATTATAAAAACAACTAATTGGGGCGCAACCATAAAAAACTGGAAACACGCAACGTCTACCCCTGAATACATTGATAATATCATCAAAACACCTGATGAATGGTTGAAAGCAAAAGCGCGGATGATATTTTCGGATGACCGTATACCGTGGGGGACAATTGACAAAAATTATAAACTCTGGCGTGAACAAGGCGCGTGGATACAGGCTTATGGATGGTTCGGGTTTGATGTAACGCATTCGCATATGGTTGGTACGGAACGGTTATTAATCGCAATAGTAGAACAACCTGAATGGGTAATGGATATATTCAACACCTGTGTGGATTTAAATTTACAGTTACTGGACAGAGTGTGGGAGAAAGGATATCGGTTTGACTCACTTTTTTTCCCTGACGATATGGGATATAAACTAAACCAATTTTTCTCAGTAAAAACATACCGCGAAATATTGAAGCCCGTACACAAAAAAGCGTTTGAATGGGCACATAAGAAGGGTATTAAAGCGCACCTTCACTCCTGCGGGTGTATCACACCGTTCATCCCGGAACTCATAGATATCGGCCTTGACGCGTTGAATCCTCTGGAAGTAAAATCCGGGATTGATCCTGTTGATATAAAACAAAGATACGGCGATAAACTTGTCCTCCACGGCGGGATAAGCGCGTTATTGTGGAATAACCGTGATGAAATGGCAGCTGAAATGAAACGTATAATCCCGCTCCTGAAGAAAGGAAGCGGTTATATATGGTCTACCGACCATTCAGTACCTGATAATGTCAGTCTTGAAGATTTTAGGTTTATGGTAAACCTTGCGAAAGAGCTTGGGAGTTATTAAACCCATTGCCTACCAAAAAGTTTAGCGGTAAGTACAAACAAATTATTGACCTTATAAATTCAGGCGTGCACACAGCATATCCCGGTGCGGTGTGTTGTATCGGCACAAGTATTAACCGTACACCCATCATTTTCTCAACGGGATACAAACAACTCGTACCGGTACCAGAGAAAATGGATACCGCAACAATATTTGACCTTGCGTCATTAACCAAGCCTATTGCTACTGCCACAGCGATTATGTTACTCCGTGACAAACACAAGCTTGATATCAACGATAAAGTTGGGAAGTACCTTTCATGGTTCCATGGAAATGAGAAACAGGGGGTTACGCTTAAGCATTTATTAGCCCATACCTCCGGCCTTCCCGCAACAGTATCGTACTTGAAAAACAACAATTTTCTTACCCGCACTGAGTTGATAAAGAAAATTCAAAGTACTAAGTTGTGTTATACCCCGAACAAAAAAGTTTTGTATTCAGACCTCAACTTTATCTTATTAGGATGGATAACAGAAAAAGTTTCCGGGCAAAAACTAAATGTTTTTTGTAAAACCCAGATTTTTCGGAAGTTAGGCATGCGTGAGACCGGATATAATACCAGTAGTAGTAACATTATTATACAGCGTTACGCAGCAACTGAGTTTTGCAGGTACCGCGCTAAGGTTGTGAGGGGTAGTGTTCACGACGAGGTGTCGTATATCCTCGGGGGTACCGCCGGCCATGCGGGATTGTTCTCCACAGCGTTTGAGCTCTCACTTTTTTGCGGGATGATGCTTAACGGTGGAAAGTATGGAAATACAACAGTTTTATCCCCTGAATCAATAAGTTTAATGACACAAAACCATACCCCCGGGCTTAACGCTTCACGCGGGCTCGGATGGGGTGTTATTGATAAAAACATTTATGGGCATACAGGCTTTACCGGGACAAGTATTTGGATTAATAATCTAAGAAAAACGTATATGGTATTACTCACTAACCGCGTACATCCTACACGTGACAATATGGCAATTGCGGGTATAAGAAAACAGTTATTAAAACACTTTATTGCGCTGAGAGGGTGAGGTTAAACGTATACGGCGACTTTTTTTGGCCTAGTATAACTTTATTATTACCATCTACGAGATACGCTACGTATGACTCACCTTTTTTGCCAATAAGTTTATCATTAACAATCGTTCCTAATGTACTGTTGAGATCCACCACACAGTATCTACTATCTTTCTTTATTATCATCATATGCTTACGGGAAACACAGTAAGGTGATGAATCGAGGATATTAAGCCTGTTATGTAAAATCATTACCTGGAATAGGAAAGAACCATCCTGTGCGCGGCCTATGATATATGGAAAGTTCTTTATTACTACATTTTTGTCATGTAACACAGTTTTTGACATGTCAGAGATACCGGTAATCACCAAACGTTTCATAAGTACTTCCGTTTCAAAACTATACACAAATACGCCTTTTTTGTTTATGATTTTTCTTATTGTTACTATATTATTAACCATAAATTAGCAGAAAGTCAACAAAAATCTGCTCGTGAGAAAAAATCAGTTGTGAAGTATTTCACAATTACAAAACCCCTCCTGCAGCGCCGTACGCCGCGGGAGGGGTTTGTATTACTCTATAACAAAGGCCAGTTTATTTCATAATAACCATCTTACGTATCTCACGTTTACCCGCAATATCGATGTAGATGACGTATACGCCGTTACCCACAGCATTGCCGTTACTATCAGTACCATCCCATTCTTTTAACTGCGTACCATCATCCAGCATCTCGCCATCTGACACGGTTTTTATGAGTTCACCGATTGAGTTATAAACAGATACCGTAACTTTTGACCGTTTTGTGATATTCAGGAATATTTTAGCTTTCTTCCCGGATGCGCTTATCATGTTATTATGTACAACCGCAGGTTTTGTCATATACATGTTAAGCAAAAAATCGGAAGTTAAAGGAGTATTAAGCGTTAATATTTGTTCATACACCGTCTTGGGATTATACTTACCGGTAGAATCCTGCACTAAAAGATCGTATGTATCCGCACTTAACACCAGTGTATACGCACCATTGGCATCCGTGATTGCTGATGCTATGATACTCGCATCTTTTATTGCTTTAACAACAATACCTTGTATCGGTAGCTTTGTCGCGTTATCCTTTATAGTACCAACAATCCTTCCTTTTTCAGGTGTTAATGTTAAATTATGAACAGTTGAAGTAGAAACAATCTCAATCTCCGCTGTAGTTGATGTAATATATTCTGTGAACGATGCAGAAATTTCGTATGTCCCGGTTGCAGCTTCTATCCTATACTTACCTTCACTATCGGTTGTAGAAGTACCAACCAGTACTTTATTTGGTAACCGCAAGTTTACTGCAGCACCCTGTAACGGCAAATTAGTCCAACCATCACAAATAATACCTGATATTGCAGCGCCAGGACCGACATATACCATAGTAATATTCACCGTAGTTGTCTGGTTATCATTTACAACTTGTGCGGCTTTAGTGTTTACCGCGAATAAAGACAGTGTCGCAACTATATCATAACTCCCAACAGGAATATTTTCAAAAATAAACACACCGTCATCTATGGTCGTCATTTGCGCAACTGTTGTTGTCCCGACGAAAACCTGGACTATAACATTCTCCATTGGCTCTGTCCCGTCAGAAGTTACTATCCCGGAAATTATGCCGGTAGATTTCATGAGTACAAAATTCACGCTTGCCGGCGTACCCGCGGCGATAGTTACTCCTTCCGTACTCGTACTCTGATAGTTTGTGTAAACCGCTGATAGTTCATACAATCCTATCGGCAGGTTGAACGTATAAGCACCGTTTGAGGTTGTAACAGCACTGCTGACAAAAACATCGTTTTGCAGGACGCTAATCCCAACATTTTCCAATAACCCGCCGGTATTCGCGCTAACAACTGTCCCGGTGACTGTCCCGGTGACAGGATTTATCGTAAAGCTTTGCGCGGTATTTGCGTTTTCATTTACCAAAATACCTGGATAAGTAAGAGTGTAATATCCTTGTTTTGCCGCGGTCATCGTGTATGTTCCGGTGGGGAGTGTTAGTATGTAATTTCCATCCGCATCACTTGTAGCTTCTCCTTTTACAACACTGTTCAATAACGCACGAACAGTAACATTAGCCACCCCTGTGGAAGTACGCACGTCGGTAACCAATCCGCTAACTGTTCCGGTAGGAACCGAGACTTTGATTAGGTAGTCCAAACTTTGTGCGAAGTTGCCATACATATCCGCTGTAATAAACCGTATTTTATTATTTGTCGTTGAACTCTGGCCAAACGGTACAGCAGCTGCTGTTATCGTAGAACTATTAACACCATCCGTTCCGGGGATATCTGCAACACTGTAAATCTTAAAATTATCATATCGCCCATCGGCTACGTAGTTGCGTAATGACACATAACCCGACTTAAAGGCAGTATCCGTTGATGTGATACACAACATATTATCTAACCATACACTTAATTTCCCGGGGATCGCTTCAACAGTGATAGTATGATACGTCGTTGAGTTCGGAATACCAGTATTCGACGAGCCTATATTTGTATAATTCGACCCATTAGCGCGGATTAAATACAAATTCCCTGCATTAGTAAAATATGCCATATAACCGCTTTTAGTGTACGCATCACCTTTTGCGGTCTGGAAAAAATGTATGGCGGTCCAGTATGACGAACTTCCTCCGCTATTAACGATTTGCGTGTCCACACGGATAATACTGCTGCTTACCGGAACGTTGTATGCCAAATACGCAGCTGTCGATGAACGCGTGGTACACTTAGCTTCACCACCTGTATATGACCATGTTCCGACAGATGTAAGGCTACTCGTTGAAGAACCCGTTGTAAAATCTACGTTCGATGGTAGCCAAGTTGTTCCGTTATTTTTGCTGTACATATACCCAGCTACTGAAGTATTCAAACCCGTTTGAATATCCCCTACTTGTATACGGCAATCCGGGAACGGGTCGTCACTAGTATCTGTCGTTGCGTCAACCCATGCACCGCTTAGTTTTGTCACTTGTATCCCTGTCCAGCCGGTAGGAACTGTGAGGTCGTAGGTAAAGTTCTGGACAGTATTCTGGCTTTCGTTTACAATAACGCTATTCACGGTCGATTCCGCTGAGTACGACGATAACCGTACGGCCATCGTATAAGTATTCGTTGGAACGGTAAGCGAGTACGTACCATCCGCCGCGGTAATCGTTGTCCCTACAAATCTCGAACCCAGAAATTTAACAATCGCACCGCCAACAGGATTCCCTGTCTGTTGTTCCGTAACTAGCCCGCTGACTGTTCCTGTCGGCATAAATACCTGTACCGTATGTGTTGACGACGCAATATTTCCCGCGAGGTCCATTACTGCAAACATTACAATATTAGCAGTTGATGTTATCTGGTTAAAACCAACTTTCGGTGTGGTAATATACTCCGCACCGGTAGCGCCATTACTCCCGGTGACTGTACAGTCGCCGTACATCATGTTACTTGATGGGAATAGAGTTGCTTCTGCCGTAGTCTGTCCTGGTAAGGTCCAGTAAAATTTGCAGGTTGCACTACTTGAATACTCAAAGAATCCTAAATGTACAGGATACCAGGTATCCGCTGTTAATGTCATTGTACTCCCGCGTAATGTACCAGGGCCATGCCTTGCATTATCCCACAATATTTTTTTATTACCTATATCAATAAATCCGCCTTCGTCGCTGTTGAGATAAAACCCGTAATCTCCTGACGTAGAACTGCTTTTAATGAACCCAACCCATTCAGCATTATAATAATTGATACCAGTTGAAAACCCGCTTGGTGCGCTGGTACCCACTGCAATATTGATAGCCGAGGTCTGTGCAAATGCAGTAGTGTTCGTACTTTGCCAGATGGTAAGATCACCCGCATAACCTGACCCGGCATACATATAATAATAATTTCTCCAGTATCCGCGGAGGCCGGCGCTGCCTTTCCATGTTTGCCCGGAGTCAGTGGAATATATGTACTGCGGTTTTGTTACAAGGTTCAATCCCGTGGAAGTATCCTGCGCAGAGATACGGCAATATGGAGTCAGTAAATCCACCTGCTGTCCGGCATCTTTCCAGTTACCATTAGAATCCTGTGATTGGAACCCGGAAATCGCTGGTGCCGCTGCATCGGCGGTTAATGATATTGTCCCTAAACTTTTTGTACTGTTTCTATTATCAGCAATGAAGTTTTGTGTTACCTGTTTATACCCTTTCGCAGAAACTGTTATAGTATACGTTGTCCCGGGGCATAGGTTGTTCATCGTAACATCTCCGCTGGTGTTTGAGTTTACCCCAAAAAATACCCAATCACCAAACTTTACATCTATCCGTGCCTGATTTATAGGATTAATCCCGTCATTAATTGTTACTGTCGCAGCGGAGGTTCCGTCAACAACTAAATAGTCAATATAATATGTTCCGGAATACCCTGTCGCAAGGCCAAAAATGTTTGCGCGGTCCGCCGTAGCGACACTGATAGTCCCGCGCGAATCGCCGCCGATCAGCCGTGCTGTACCGCTTGTTATGAATATGATAACTTCATGAAAATTGTTGAATATATCTGTTTTAATGGTATAACTGTCATAATAAACATTGTTTGATGACCGCTGGAATCTTACCATTTTATCATCGACGTTTAGCCGGGCAACAGACGAACTGGTTGAATCACATGCGGTATTTTTATAAAACGTGTGTGAGAATCCGTAATTCGACCCGGTTTTCTTAGAGTTAGCTTTAATCTTAATCGCAAACCGTACAAAACCGTTCATCCCCATTAACGGATACGAAATTTTTGAACTGTACATATCCACACCCCAGCTGCTTGCTGCAGAACTTGCGTCAACAAAATAAAGTTCTGACCCGTTACAATACGCCGTTGATCCTGAAGTTACAGGTTTACACGGCCATGTAGTAGTACTGGGATTCCCCGTGTAGTTAAACTGTTCCTCAAATATCGGCGCAGCAAAGGATAACGCCGTACAGGTTGTCAACATCAAGCATACAGCTACCATGGTTTTTCTTAACATCAAATTATTCCTCCGGTATGTTATTTTATTATTCATAAACTTAATTCCCTAACGCATAACTAAGGCTTACGCTGAACGTATCTCCCAAAAGTTTGTACGGTATGTACGCAACATCTATTCTCAACTTCTGTAATGCCAGTCCAGCGCCTAACGTATACGACTTCTGCGTATCATTCAAGAGGTATCCCGCACGGAGGAAGATGTTATTTAACGAATACTCTCCTCCGAAACTGATTTTAGTTTTCCCGTCGCACATCGCAAATTCACCACCGGCGGTAAGATTGTTTGTGGATGACATTTTGCGTTTGTACACCGCGCCTGCCGCGATTGTCATCGGTAAACCCTGTGCTTCCGATACAAACGTCATTGAAGTACCGAGGTTGCGCACACTTGCGCCAAACGAAATGTCAGGGTTAAGGTTATAAATTGCGCCGATATCCGCTGCAAACGCTGTTGCTGTTTTTTGGTATAACGTGCTGGATATAAATTTCCCCGCAGCGCCAACGCTTAATTGCTGAGAAAATAGTTTACTTCCTCCAACTGATACTGCCATGTCAGATGGAGCAACAGTACCAATAACCGTACCGTTATCATCCAGGAGGTCAAAACTTTCCTGTGCGTAGTATGTAAACATAGCACCAAGTGCGAGATCGTTTTTCATTGGCATAACAAAACTTCCAACGCCGTGCATGCTTGCAAGCAGGTAATTGTTATACATCGCAAATGCCTGCATAGACTTTATTCCTGCCATCCCGGCCGGGTTCCAGTACATTGCGCTTGCGTCATCCGCTATCGCGGTGAATACTTCACCCATTGCCAATGCCTTGCCCCCTACGGGTATACGCAAAAAATCTGCGGTGGTTAGCGCAGAACACGGTGCTGACATCAATACCACTGCCATAACGACCGAACACACAAACCTTAACATGTCAATTCCCCCTCAAAAAAAATAAATAATTAAAAAATTAATACCGGTGATTGCCTAAACACTGATGTTTTGTTCTTTTCATATCACAAAATATTATATTAAAGTATTATTTAATGTCAATAAACATGTTTCTTCATTTGTCAATCATTATCATAGTTTTCACGGTAGTAGTATTGTAGTTCATGTCGTATGCTTCAATTTTTACTTCAGTATTATTCGCGAGTTTATCAAATCTGTAAGTAATAACCGTTTCCGATGCAGCGAATACGTTGTATTTCTGATTCAACACCTTTACCGTACGCAACGCAATATTGTCTTTTACATTAAAGGATAACACAAACTTTTTTGTTCTTGACCTCATTGTAGGAGCAACAATCACTTCCGGCGGGGTTTTGTCTTCTTTTATTAAATCAAGTTTTGCGATAAAATCCATGGCTTCAACATTGGTTTTATCTATTTTCAAAGCACTATCTGCAAACTTCCGTGCTTTCTTAAGATCGCCTTTGTTAAGACACTGAACCCCTGTTGCCAACCGTTTCTGTGTTTCTTTCAGTGGCGTAGATTTTGCGGTCTCCTTTCCCCATGCTGCGACGTAGGATGCACGAGCTATGTTATCTTCTACGCCGCCCATACTTGAGCTGTACTGATGGAGTATACTGAAATCAAACTTAGACTTCCCGCCAATACCGACTCCAACGGTTATATATGGATAAGTAAATCCTGCGCGTAATGACAATATTTTGTAGTTAAATTCTAAACCAAAACAGTTGCTTGCATTGTACTCGTTATAATCATATGTAAACAGCAGCATATCGTCAAATAAACGTAGTGCCGTACCGTAAACCGCGTACATAATAATATCGCGTGTAGTATACGACCCATCCTGGCGCCTGCGGCTGATTTTAGCATTGTCTCCCAAAATATTTCGGAGTGTAACCCCAAACGACAAATATTTTATTGGCCTGATAAGAATCCCGGCATCTGCGTCATACCCGATACCAATTCCGGTATATGGTTCATATGAGGAACCCGAAGATAAATAATTATTATTTACTAACTGAAGCACTGTTTTAGCAACTATACCCAAGGATAACGCGTTTCTAATAAAAGTTGTACCTAAACCTAATGAAAAACCGGTATTGTTGACAATAAAATCTCCACGGTTCTGGTTTTCACTGTCAATAAGGCTGGTTGAGGCGTATAAGTTGGTCAACGCAAAACCGTACCCCAGTGAATTGTTATGGGAAACATATCCCAGTGTGTTATACATAGCGTGATTGTACAACCCATGATGTGATACTGCAAACTGGCCGGGGTACCGGGTTATCGCAATACCAGCCGGGTTAATAGTGATAGCAGAAACGTCGTCTGCCAGGCCAACAAATGCGGTTCCCATACCGTTGAAACGCACACTCATGCCTTGGTTGATAAAGTCCATCGCTGTCCCGGCGGATTGACACAAGGTTTTTGCTCCAATTGTTGTGAATACCACAGCAGTTAACGCTGTTACTAAAATTTTTGTAGAAAAAGTGTTGTGTGTGCTCATTTTATACCAATACTCCGTGTTTCCACTTTTTCTGCGGACTCTATACATAAAATATAAATTCCGGTATCCATTAATACGTTAGAATAGTTTCCTATTGTCCCGCGGCCGTCCCATTTTAATATATTTGTCCCGCGCATACCGCCGTTACTGCCGGAAGGGAATGTTACGCAATACATTTGCCGGCCAAAGAGGTCGACTATAAGTACTCTTGTTCTCGCATCAGTTGCCAATACGTACGAAATATTCATAACTTCGCGTTCCGGATCGAATGGGCTGGGGAATCGGCGTAATTCAGTAATTTGTTTCGTAGTGTCGTCTTTAACAAAACTTATGTCGTATAAACAGAAATACCCTGTTTTTTTTGTGTTACATACTACTTTTTTATTAACAAGGTCTACATAACTATTTTCAATAATTTGCCATGTGCCATTTGAGAGGTCTTGCCTCCAAAAAATACGTAATTTGTTTTCGTTAAGCCCAAGAATTTTGTCGTCAGTATACGCAAGTTTGATTGTTATATCGTCATAAAACTGTGAAAAAGAGGGGTGGGTTACTAACCGATACATAATATCCGCAGATTTCATTCCAAAAGTAATACCGTTGTCCAAGGTATTCCAGTCAGTTACGGAATCAAAATATAATGATATGTTTTGTGTATCCATCCCGGAAGTGTAAGGGATATACACGCTTGAATAATCCGGATATACAATGTATGTTGCAGTCGTACTTGAAATTTTTATAGGGTTCAATGTTAGTGTTACGTTGTTTATAGATGCCGATATCCCTATATTAGTTGACGACGCGAGAAATCCGTAACTATTTGCACGCAAGGTATATGTTCCGGTAGAGATTGGTAAACTTGTATTAGCTCCCGTGGTGGAAGTATATGATTCATAGATAATATCATTTTTGATAATTTCCAAAGTATAAGTAAAATTTGAGCTTGTGTTAGTACTTGCCGGATAATTTGAGCCTCTGCTGATAGCGCAATTTAGAATTCCGCCTGTGAGTGTAAGTTTTACATTTGCTATGGTAGTTGCGCTGGAGAACACAACAATATTTGTGGAAGTAACCATAGCAAACCCATCCGCGGTAAAGCGTATATTATACGTTCCTGTCGCTAACCGTATATCATAATCGCCGCCTACTGACGTTTTTGTTGAATACAAAACTGTTGTTCCATAAATAAACTCAACCAGTGTATCACTGACAGGATAGTCTTCATCACCCATCCAGGATGATCTGTATACTACTTTTCCCACAACACGGCCTGCTAAAGTTGCTGTATTTGTCGATATAGGAACTGTTACGGCTGTAATTAATGTGCGTAAAGTGTTTGCGTACTTAACGATAAAACCGTCCTTCATACCGCCTGGTTTGACAACATTGTTTATGTTTCCGTTTGTATTTCCACTAAAATACAAGTTGCCGTCGGTATCGGAATACAAATGAGGGTAATTGTCGTCAACACCGGTACCGAACTGTTTGCACCACTGGTAATTACCATTTGCGTCGTATTTAAGCAGGAACAAGTCGTTGCTACCAATGTTTGTATTCCCGAATAGTCCACCGGTGGTGTTTCCGGAAAGATAAATATCGCCGGTTTTTGTTGTTACAATGTCTCCGGAAAAATCGTTGTAAACAGTTCCAATCGTATGTGACCATATAGTGTTGCCGGTAGTTGGACAAAGTTTTAATAATACAATATCAAATATGTCAGTATAAGTTTCAATATTATATACCACATACAAATCGCCGTACTGATTAGTTACAACACTGCCGTAGTAGTCGTTTGCAGTTGTACCGAATAGTTTTGACCATAACTTTGTTCCTGCGGAGTCATATTTTATTACCAAAAAGTCGTAATTGCCTTTGTTCGTATTGCCATCAAAAGTAATGCTGCGTGTATGTCCGGCAACATAAACATTATTATTATAATCTACTGCTATAGCACCACCAACATCTCTATTAGTACCTCCGAGTTGTTTAATCCATGTTTGAGAGCCGCCTGGTGTATATTTTGTGATAACAACATCCTCTACTCCCTGATTTGTTGTTCCGCCATATGACCCGAAATTGTATGACGCGGTATATACGTTGCTGGCAGAGTCAATCGCAATAGCGTTCATGTTATCCATAGCAGCTTGGTTCAACATCTGTGTCCATACAGGAGTGCCGTTGGTGTCAAACTTTTGTATAAATCCGTCAGCATCGTTAACACCTATATAGTTGTTGCCTGTAATATAAATATTCCCTGATGAATCTACTACTATATCGTTTGCTATATCCTCATTTAGTGTACCATCCTGTTTTATCCATGATAATACTCCAAAGGAACTGAACTTTGCGTAATAATAATCATTAGTTCCTTTCAGCGTAGCGGTTGCGTGTATCTGTCCGTATGTTATTCCCGTGATGTATACATTATTGTTACCATCAATACACGGTTTTGTTACTATTTCATCAGCACTGCCGCCAAACATTGTGGTCCATTGCACTGTTAAATCGTTTGACGAAAACAGCGATAACGTAAAGTTTTGGGTAGTACTGGACTGGGATACGGATATTAAGCCAGCAGTGTTTTTCATTTCATAATTCGTGGATGATACGCGGAGTTCGTAAGTTCCGGTGGGGAGAGTAACGGAATAATAGCCTGTAGTGTTTGCAGTAACAGTGGTAATGAACATTTTTGAATCGTAATCCACCACTTCAACTACTGCACCGGAAAGTACTAAACTGTCGGTACTTGTTATTTTACCGTAAAAAACGCCGTCTGATGTGTGAGCCGTACCGGTGAAAAAATGAGATTGTAACAACAGTACAAGGGTCAGTAAATAAAGGCTTTTCTTAATATACATAAACCATTGATTATAATTACCTCAATTTGTAGTTATTATATACAATTAGCTTTATTTGTCAATAATAATACTCGCCTACCTGCTCATAAACAATGGTTTTATCGTTTTATCAAGTTCAGATTCATCTTCAGTTAAGCTGGTTTTATAAAGATACCATTTTTCTGTGTGTTCCACCTTACCACCGGGCAAAATCCTGGTCACAGGGCTAAGGGTTTCAAATTCAAGCATATCCTGATCGGTATATAATTCGGTATTACACCCGTAGTCAGGATATACGGCTTTTGGGGTGTAGTCATAACGTTTGACAAAAAGTTCGCCGTTAAGGTAATACGCACCCCAGCCTTTTTTATTCAGTAAACCCACTTTTTGTTTGGATTTATATTTAGTATTTTGTTTTAACTGTATATATTTCTCGCCCCAGATCCATCGCGGGTCTTTCATATTGGTGTAATGCCATAACACTACCGGCCGTGCGGGAAGTAAATAGTCAGGATGCGGACGGAATTCTTCTTGCGGGATAATTGCGCGTCCGCCTGGGGACATCACACTAAGGCACCATAGGGAAAGTTCAACTTCCCACAAGTTTTTGTTATTTATCCTATGCACTAGCGTAACACTGTCCTCCCGAGTATCTATTGTAATATCAATCTCTTTCTGCAGCCCGGTACTGCCTTCTACTGACTGTGAGAGATACAACGTATTTTTTTCTTGCCGAGCTTTTACAGGTGTATTATCCGGCCAGTAAGTACGCACTGCGTCTTCCGGTGCGTGCCACAAACGGTGCCCGCCGTAAATCCGCCATTCCTTACCTCCAGTTAAGCCAAGGTGTTGTTTATACTCTTTCATAAAATTTTGGCTGTTAACAAACCCCAGACGGATGATCCGCGGGCCAACATCGGTTGTAGCAATTAGTTCTATTTTACCATTGCTTAACCTTATACAGTTTTTCCATCCGGCATAACTGACTTTAGTCATCAAAACTTCCTTTCAGCTGGGTTCAGCTTACATACTTGCTGACAATATCTTCACGGTTGAACGTTTTTACCATCCAATACAGCATCACAGCGTCTATCACCAGCAATACCGCGGTGAGTACTAATACCACAGTGTTATCAAAAACCAAAACCCCGGCAGTTTGTGATAATACCAATCCAATAATCGGTACAACAGTAAACGCCGATACCTGTTGCGCTTCCCACACTGTTGCTGCGCGTTGTGATAAAGCTACAACTACCGCCAATGCTGTAAAACTTATCACCGGGATCAGAAATATTTGCATAAGTAGCCATGTAAGCGTCGGAAATATTATTGTATGGAAAAGTGGATACCCTGTAATGTTTACCACACCCGCATAAACTATGAATGCCAGCCAGGATACCGCAATTGCCGGGATATAGGATACTAAAATTTTTGATACAAGAATCTCAATATCCGTTACCGGCGTATATAATAACCCTTCAATCGTCTTTTGTTCCTTTTCTCCAGCGAAACTATTAGCTGCGATTATACTCGATACCATCACAGGAACTATCAAAAACATCGGTGCAAGAAAGTATATGATCATTGCGTACGCCATTTTTTGCCGCTGGTCAAACCCGGGTGGAAATATTGAACTGCTGGTTTCAAATTTCTGGACAAACATTTCTGTATCTTTCGCATTGAACGCGCTGTCCGGCATATTGGTTGTAGATAATAACATCGCTGCGGGCATCACCGCAACAAAAATCAATGGGACAACAATCATCGGTACCATTGCGTGTTTACTGCGCAGCATATCAATAAAATCCTTTTTTATTACCGCAAATATTCTGTTGAAGTTCATACGTCACACGCCCCTTTCCTGATTGGCAGTGTTATCCGGTATTAACTTAAAATATACGTCTTTCAGAGTATGAACTTCTTCCTCTACCCGGATAATATCTGTATCCGTTGAAATAATTTCTTTGATAATTTTTGGAATATCCTGCTCCCCTCGTATCTTAATGCGGAATACCGTACCTTCAACACTAAATGCATAACCTTTTTTATTGAGTTCATTCACCAGGTATGGACGCGTATTTGCGGTGGTGACCAAAACATATTTATCCCGCCATAAAGATTTTATAATTTCATTTACACTTCCTGAAACCAAAAGTTTGCCTTTATTAATAAATGCCACTGATGAACATAGTGTTTCAACTTCCTCCAGCCGGTGGGAACACAAAAATACTGTACGTTTAGCATCGGAAACATATCTCTTAAGGTATACCAGCACATCATTTGATGCTTCCGGATCCAACCCTGCAGTAGGTTCATCTAAGAATAATATTTCCGGGTTATGAATAACCGCACGGGCAATCGCAAGTTTTTGTTTCATCCCCTTAGAATACTTACCAACAAGCGTATACCGTTTATCCGTAAGATCAAACATTTCGAGAAGAGACGCTATGCGTCTGTCTAATTGAGTACCGTAAAGGCCATATAATTCACCCCAGGTTGAGAGGTTAGCTTCTCCGGTTAAACGATCATACAGGTTGGTATCTGTCTGTACACCGCAATGGTTGCGGATAATGTCAGAATATGTTGTTACATCTTTCCCCATAACCTCAGCAGTACCGCCTGTAGGGCGTAAAATACCGTTGAGCAACCTTACCATTGTAGTTTTACCCGCACCGTTCGGGCCAAGTAAACCGAATACTGTCCCTTCCCGCACGGAAAATGAAATATCGTCTACCGCTTTGTGTGTACCATAACTTTTGGATAATCCCGTGGCGGTTATTATCAATTTCTGCATTTGCGTACCTTCACTTACTATTAATTATTGTTTCACACGAAAGTATACTAATTATTACCAAAATAAATAAGGAGGCTGGTTTCTGCCAACCTCCTTACTTAATACTGGTTAAACTTTTCCCTACTCTTCAACCTTGATAGCTTCCACCGGGCAATCGCCTGCCGCTTGTTTTACAGCATCTTCCTGCCCGTCGGGTACACGGTCTGACTTTGCAACAGCAACATTGTCTTCCAACTCAAACACTTCCGGCGCGGTATCTACGCATAATCCACAACCTGTACAGGTTTCTTTGTCAACAGATACTTTCATTTTCTAACAACTCCTCCTTTTGTTCCTAATAAAATTATCCTAAACAATTGATTTTGTTTTTAAAATCTTATCTTATTTATTTTTTTTATGTCAACTTAAATAATTTTTATTAAATCCCTGACTTTGTAGCCTGGGTTACTTTAGTCAACCCGCGCGGCGCATCCGGATTGTATCCTTTGGTTAACGATAAATGCGCGGCAAGCATCTGCCCTACCACAATATTGGTAAAGGGCGAAATAATAAACGGGATATCTTTCGGGACTTCTATCGGCCACTGCGCCTGGCGTAATAATTTATTATCTGACGTCACAATGATGGTCTCTGCTCCACGGGAACGTATCTTCGTAACAGTTTCCCTCTGTCCCTGTAAGGTCGGATCATTTGGTGCGTAAATTATTACCGGCAGGTTTTGTTCTACCGTTGCTACGGGACCATGCATAAAGTCAGCGGAGGAATACGGGTCCGCGGGAATATAGCATGTTTCCTTAAGTTTTAACGCGGTCTCCAGCGCAGTTGCATAATTAAATCCCCGGCCCAGTACTATACAGTCCGTAATATATTTGTAACGTTCAATTTTTTGTTTTATAACAGTTTCCAATGCAAACAATTCAGTGATCTTTAATGGTGCACGGCGTAGTTGGTTTAACAAACTTTCATTTTTGGCGAACATTCCGGCAAGAAGATATAACGCGGTAAGTTGAGTGGTATACGTTTTAGTTGCGGCAACGCTTCTTTCTATTCCCGCATGGCAAAGGATTACTTCATCAGCTACATTCGCAAGCGTGGAATTCGGTTCATTAGTTATGGCCAGTGCTATTGCACCAAGTTTTTTTACTTCCTTCAGCACCTCGCATACTTCTATGGTTTCGCCTGACTGCGAGATCCCGATAACTATCGCGTTCTTACCAATTCGCGGGGGATGTTTGTATAACGTATAAATTGACGGCATAGTAAGCGTTATGGGTATACCTGTAACGTATTCTAAAAGGTACCGCCCTAGATTTGCCGCGTTATCCGATGTTCCTCTCGCGCAGAGGCCGATAATATTAATGTTTTTGCTTTGAAGACGTGCACATATTTTTTGTACTTTCGTCCATTCACGTTTAATAGTGTTATTGATAGCATCGGGTTGCTGCCTGATTTCTTGTAATATATAAACCATAATACCTGTCCTTAACTACTTATACTTTTATTTCCCCTGTTTTTTTCGGAAATCTTCGATAGCTTTATGCAGCGCATCTGCGCCAAGGTTGGAGCAATGCATTTTGTTGTCCGGTAAACCGTCAAGTTCACGCGCAACTTCCGCTCTTGTGATCTTCAACGCATCATCTAACGTCTTACCTTTTGCCATCTCGCTGACCATACTGGATACCGCGATTGCTGCGCCGCAACCGAATGTTTTGAATTTTACGTCCTCAATTTTTTCGTCTTTTACCTTAATATAAAATGTCATCATATCGCCGCAAGTGGGATTACCGATCTCACCAATTCCATCAGCGTCGCTGATCTCACCTACATTCCGCGGATTCATAAAATGGTCCATAACCTTTTTGCTGTATACCGGCATATAATTATTAAACTCCTTTTCTTTAATGACTTCAATTACTTCTTAACTGCTGTTTTACGTAATTCTACTAATTTCCGAAAATGTTCGCGTTCCTGCGCAATAATTTTTTCTACTACCCCGCGTTCCTGTACAGGTACAAAGTTCGCAAGGTCGGTATAATACAATATTGAATCTTTCTCTGCGGATATACTTAGGCTAAGGACCGTATCAACTGTGATAGATTGAGAGTTCATATACTTATCCGCTGCCTGTCTGTTGAATACGTGTTCATCTGAATATGATTTCAGGTAATAATAATATTCGCCATCAAAATTTTCGGCGGGTTTATATTCACCTGCTGATCTCAGCATCTGCGAAAACGTTTCTTTATGCTTAACCTCATCTTCTGAAAGGGATTGCAGCAATTTCTTCGCTGCCGGGTCGTTTACTTTTAAAGACATTGCGCGGTAAAACGCTTCACCTGTTTTCTCAAGTTCAACTGCTAACGCGATAATCTCTGAAGGTTTAAAAAAATCTGACATATTCATAACCGCCTTATTCTATGTATGTTTAATTTTAAATATTATACCATAGGCCTACAACTATATTTGATGTTTGTAGCAATAAATTGTTTCACAAATTTACGGTTTATATTATCAACACAAAAACGCGGATTGTCAAGCAGTTTTTGATTTCATTACAATTAAAGTCTCAACATGCGGGGTTTGTGGAAACATGTCATAAGGTTCTACAAGTGTAAGTTCGTAAAACCGGGATAGTAATTCTATACTCTGTGATAAGGTTTTTAGATTACAAGAAAGGAAGACTATATGTTTTGGCCGTAAAGATATTGTCATCGCTGCGGTCCCGCGGTCAAGGCCGCTTCTGGGTGGATCAGCAATAATTGCCATCTTAACCATTTTTTTGTACAGCGCATAGGTTTGGATGGCGACTGCAAGAGCGTTTTCTGTCTTACCGGAAATAAAGTCGTAGTTTGTTATACCATTTTCTACGGCATTCATTATCCCATCCGTCACGGCTTCAGCAACATTTTCAATCCCCACTACTTTAGCGGTTTTACCGCTTACCACCGTCCCCAATGTTCCAAGCCCGCAGTATAGGTCAAGGATTATATCGTAATCATTATCCAAAACTTTTAATATGCGTTCACATATTTTGGGGATTATGTACCTGTTTGACTGCCAGAAACTGTATGCTGTGTACTTAAATTGATAGTCTTGGAGTCTCTCATACACAAAACCGTCGCCTTTTAGTACTACGCGTTCCATTGAGTACGCAACATCGCTTAATGAATCATTAATACTCCATACCACGCTACAATTTTGTTTCCCTGCAGCCAGGTATATCACTTCTGATAATGAATATATTAATTCTGTATTAATATTTTTTGTAGTTACAATATTTACAAGCACAGAATTTGTGTGCACAGCTTCGCGGATAACAAGGTATCTCAACCCGGGTGTGTGTTTTTTCAGGTCATAAATTTCTGCATGTATCTCATCACAACGCAGCCGCACAGCGTTAAGTATCTGATTACTTTTTGTTGATTGCAAGTAACAATCTGTGATGTTTACCACACGAAAATGCCGGTTTTTTTCGCGCATGCCTATAACAGTTTTACCGTCACTGTCTTTATTAAACACATACTCCATTTTGTTACGGTAATAATACTCTTTATCCGACGGTACAATAGGCATAAAAGATTGTACCTCAAACTTCGATAACGCATTACGAACCGTTTCTTCTTTCTGCTTTAATTGCCACGGGTATTCAATATCCTGCCACTGACAACCCCCGCAGGTACCATAGTGCGGGCATATACTATCCGGCATATATTATTATCCTTTCGCTTTTATCAGATATAAACATTATACAACATAATAGGTGGTAACAAAAACTGGTGGATACTAAATGATGGTAATACGCGGTAAAGGGTGGTAAATAAAAAAAATATTTTTGTACTTGACACAAAACGGTAATTAATGTATAAGATAAGCAGTAGAAGTATGTATTTGATAAAAGGTGGCAAAAAATGGACAATAGCCCTATAAAGGGTGGTACTAGCATAAACGACTCCCAAAAACAGTCTAAGGAAGTTATGGATATTAAAGAACTGTCTGAGTATCTGGGAATCGGAAAATCAAAAATATATTCGCTCATCCGCCAAAAAAAAATTCCGGCAAGCCGTATCGGCAGGCAATACAGGTTTTCTAAACAGGTTGTAGATTCGTGGTTAAAAGAAAAAATTATTACTGAAAAAGATGATAAACAGCCGTCGTTGTTTAAAGTACAAAAAGATGCGGCAAATAGTTAGATAAATATTAATAATAACATTGTTCTTTGAAAAGATTACAGTTAAACTCAACACCATCGCAAGCGCAAAACGCTCGCGGAGATGTATCTGAAATACTGGCGTACCGTAAGAAAGTAATGGCGTTACCGCAATGGTCACGCTGGCAGTGGCATTATAAAAATCGCATAACAACACTGGCTGGCCTGCGGAAATGGTTGGTACTCTCACCGGAAGAAGAAGATGCAGTTAATCTGGTAAGCAACAGAATGTGTGTTACTCTTACTCCGTTTATAGTCTCAAATATGTCTGTGCTGTCCTCTGGATGCCCTCTGCGTAAACAGTTCATTGCGACCCCAGACGAGTTAAAACTCAGCAAAAACGAGTTATCCGACCCGTGTGGGGAAGTACGGGATACAGTACTTCCGCGGTTGGTAAAACGGTATCCGTCAAGAGTATTATTGCTGGCAACTAACACCTGTGCGGCGTACTGTAGGTATTGTACAAGAAGAAGGATTATTGGAAAAACAAGTCCGGTTTTTGTAATCTCAACCCGGGAAATTGATAATGTTGTTAGGTATCTCAAACAAAACAAAGATATCTGCGACGTATTAATTTCTGGCGGAGATCCGCTGATACTTAGCGATACCAAGATAACAGAATTACTGTACAAACTACGAGCTGTAAAAAGTATTGGTGTTATCCGTATGGGAACGCGGGTGCCGGTAACATTACCGCAAAGGGTTAACCAGCAGTTATGCCGAATATTAAAGAATTTCGGGCCGGTGTATGTAAACATACATTTTAACCATGTATCCGAACTTTCGGAGGAAACAATGAATGCTTGTGAAACTATGGCGGATAACGGCATAATCCTTGGCAGCCAAACGGTATTACTAAAAGATATTAATGATACTACTGAAGCATTGAGTTCTTTGTTTCTTGCATTAACGCGTATCCGTGTACGGCCATACTACTTATACCAATGCGACCTGGCAGAAGGAACTGAACATTTTCGTGTACCGGTACGGGATGGGATTAAATTAATGAAAACCCTGCGGGGTTATCTTCCGGGATACGCGGTACCGACATATGTTATTGACGCTCCGGGAGGCGGCGGGAAAGTGCCTGTTGGGCAGGATTATGTTGTGGAACATACAAAAACAACTGTAGTCCTAAAAAATTATAAAGGTAAAACATATTTTTATCCGGAACCTTTATAACTGAACTTATATATTAAGAAATTATACATTTATACACATATACACGATATGTGCAAATCGTGCAAAGAAAGGTGGTGGACAAAGTCAAATGGCAGAAAAAGTAACAAAGCTCGGAGTAAAACGGCAGGAAGGGTTCTTGTATTTCATTGATAAGGCAGGTGACGTTTCACGCGCAAAAATGGCCCGCGGTAAAAAGAAAGGCGGGAAAGCGGAAAAAGTCGCGAAAGCCGGAGTCAAGAAAGCAAAAGGATACCTCTATTTCCTCGATAAGGCAGGCGATGTTTCACGCGCGATCATGAAACGCGGACGTGACAAGAAGAAAAAAAAGGGCAAGAAATAGGCTTATAGAAAAGTACACTTGCTAAAAAAAGGCAGTACGGCTTACACTCTTTAGCACGGCTGTCTTACCTGAAAACTGGGAAGGAGCCAAATTAGTTGGCTCCTTCTCATTTGTTTTTAATATGCTTGTTGACAAACACACATCTTTTAATAATAATGTTAATAGAAACAATGTAATAATGTAATTCTGTCAATATGAGACATATGGTACATAGAAGGATTTGATCAACGTGCTATGAAAAGAATTTTAGGTAATGATGCTTTTAGCACAGTAGAACTTATGATAGCAGTAACTATGATCAGCATCTTCTTTTTAGCTATTATAAGTTCATTTTTTAATATTAACCGTGGCTTGCTCATATCTAAAACACGTACACTGGCAACTAATCTTGCACAGGAAAAAATTGAATCTTCAAAAAATATATCGTATTTCCGGCTCATACCAACTTCATTGGACGATTTAAACACCTATGGCTATGACAAAACATATTATGTACCGGAAACACTTTTTGTCGGTGATACATCTTATGAACGCAGGATTGCTGTTTATAAAGTAGCAGAAGATGCTGATGGTGAAATCCAGACTCTATCCCCTACCGCGGAAGATACAGGGTTGAAACAAATAAAAGTTACGGTTCTGTGGACAGAAAGCGGGGAACAAAAAACACTGGAACTAACAAACCTGAGGGATAACCCTAACCGCACGGCGTTAAACGGTACAATCACAGGTACTGTTTATGAATATGGAACAATGGCGCCTGTATACCAAGCACAGGTGTCTCTTGTAGAGAATCAGAATTATACGGATACCACAGATACTAACGGTAAGTTTTCGTTGAAAGTCGCAACTGACACATACAATCTGCAGGTATCCCACCGCAGTTGCTTCCCGGCAGTTGACGGGCCGTTTACGGTGGAGACTGGACAAACTATTGATCGTGATGTGTACCTCACAAAAAAAAGTAGCGGTACTGTAAAAGGATACGCGTTTGTTAACCGCCATTTGATAATGACAATGCTTATATCCGGAACAACCCTTGATCAGCAGATAGAATTTATTGAAGTATATAACCCTACCAACCAACCTATTACCATTGGTTCAACATATTTTTATTTAAAGAGTATTGCCGCGGATAATACTATCTCTAATGTTCCGTTAACCTGGAGTACATCCGACCCTATAACGATCTCAACTGGAGCACATTTACTCATGGCATCCACAGCGCCTCTTACAATTGAAACTTATTACCCCAGCGGGGCTATGTACTCAATAACTCCGGACATTCTTTTCCCTATGGAAACTATTATTCCCACAAACATGGGGCTCGCAATTGCTGACCAGTACGGTGTTGCGTTTGATTCCGCGGGATGGTATCACACTGGCCATGCCGCACCGACTAACGGGAGGGAAACAACAGGCCTTAACTGCGGGGCAGCTGGATTTGATGCGGGAGGGACGATGATACGATGTATTTATTATACTGAAAATACAAGGTGGATCGGATATTCTCAAAGTAATGCTATGGATACCGATAATAATTCATATGACTTTGTGTTTTATGGTAACTCATCGCTTAACGGCAGGGTCTTGCGTAAACCTCGGAAAACTACGGATACTACCCTGCAGGCGTTATGCGGCTACCCGGCATTTGGTGCAGTATGTTATGCGGATGACGGTTTATCAACCGCAGCAATTGCTGCTCAGCCAAGCGGTTCAATACGTTCCGCAAAATTTAACCTCACAAACATAGCGACAGGGCAATGGACAATTTCTATTTCATCCAGTGAATATTACTATGAATCCACCGCTAATGTTTCAGCTAACGGTATAACGGATAAAGGATGGGTTGTGCTTTCATCTCCATGTGTCAACGGTTTTATCACAGGCAGCGTGTATTCCGGATCAGCATATAGCGCCGGTACAGCTGTTAATAATATTCTCGTTAAAGCCGGGATTTATGAAGATCGGACAGATACCAACGGTAATTTCCGTATTCCTGTCCCTCCGGGGGGATATTATGTGATCGCTAATTATGGTAACGATGACGCTGACTATATAGAAGTAGCTACAAATTACGCGATTACTGTCAGCAGTGCGGGGGAAGTTATTACGTTATCGCCTACTGTTTCACCTTACTACTTCAACCTGAAAAGCGGTGGAGGTTTAACCGGACGGGTAGTGATCAATAATGGAATTGACCCGCTACCCAATGTTTCAGTACTGGTTTATGGTTCAGGTGAGGATACGCCGTATGCTACTGCATTGACGGATAATAACGGATATTATGAATTACTAAATCTCTGTACCACAAAAAATGATCATATCGTTGTTCTTCAACTCGATTCCGGTGAGTCATCAACTCCTATAAACGTAACAGAAACCGTATTATCCGGCCAAACTGTTGAGGTTTCAACTTTTGTTGTTACATCAGCTTATGGCAAATTTGTGGGTACCGTAAAAAATAATGGAGTATCAATCAAAACCGGAATCCTGGTTATGGCTACGACTTCTACAATTAGTACTGACCCTCCGGAGATCGGTGATCCTTCATCAACTAATCTATATTACGCTACAATCAGCAATGCTGAAGGTACGTATAGCCTGGAAGTCCGCGGAGGATATTCATACAATGTTTATGCGTGGTACACCAGCGCTGTTACCAGCAGTTTGGTAACTTATTCCAGAAAAAATAGTAACAGTAACTCAATAACAGCCGGGCATGAACAGGCTGTTGACTTTGAATGGCCATAAAAAATATGCTTAAAATACTCAACCGTGCTAAGAAATCTAATAACCGCGGTATGACTTTGGTGGAAGTTCTTATCGGGGTTGCTATTATGGGAATTCTTGGTTCTTTGATGGCAACATTTTTGGTTAACGGTATGCGTTTTTTTCAGTTATCACAGGTACGTGCTGAGATCCAACGTGATGCACGGCGTTGTCTTGACTTAATGAACCGTACCATTCGCCAGGCTCAGGCGTCTACCATACGCATTTCCTCAGAAACTAATCAGCCGCCGTGTTCAAAGATGAGTTTTACTACAGTTAAAGATCAAATGGTTATTTACTACCAGGAAAACAGTAAGTTATACCAAAAAGTTAGTATGGATAACGGGACTACATACCGTACAGATACACTTGCTGAAGGTTTACGTGTAGCAACCTTTGCGTTTCCAAAGAGTGATGACACGGCAATCATAGCGGTATCACTAAGTTTTGAAAAAGCTATTTACTCCGGGACTAAAGCTTTACAGATGTCTGTTGAACAAATCAGGGTGATGAATGACTAGATCACATAATAATACGAGTACCCTGAAGCTTAACGATGAGTCCGGACAGGTAATATTGCTTGTTATAGTTATAATGATGGTCTTTATTCTAGGTATGGAATTATTAGTGAATCTGGTTTCACAGGAAACAAAAACTTCTGTAAAAACTAAACGCACTACCACGGCGTTTCATCTTGCTGAAGCAGGGCTTGACCGCGGAGTATGGAAAATGCAGGAATCAAGTTCCGTATGGGACGATATTGTCACGGGTACTAAAATTGAAGGTTACCGCGGGTATACCTCGGAGTCGTATAAAGAGTATGACAGCGCGGGCAAACTCATGGGTGAGTATGCCATTGATATTGCGAGTACATCACAATCAAACGTTGTCCGTGTATTTTCTAAAGCAAAGGATGCATCAAGTTATGAAGTCCGCGCAATTGAAGCGTATTACCGTAAACAGGTTATTGTCGGACCAATTGACGTGGATAGTACGATTGAGTATAAACCTAACCTTACAGTCCACTGGGGACCCGTGGTTACTTATGGTTCCATAGAGATGTCTCCCACTAAATACTATCCCCGAAAAATATCTAAAGGCCGTATTGTTGGGCGCGATGTTGACCAGTCATCACCAAATACTGACGATCTGGAATACTGGGCATATGAAGATTTAGGTAATCCGCCAAGAGTGGATTTAGCGTATTACAAAACTTTAGCCATAGCATCGCAAGTACTTCCTATGCGGAAAGGTTCTGGTTCCGGGGCGGCAACTGCGTTTCCTTCAGGTAGCGGATACTTCCGCGCAGCGGATAATCCAAATGGTTATGAATTCCGTGCACCTACAGGCTCAGGGAATTATACATTTGAGAATTCTACATCAGTTATTTATGTAGAAGGTAACGCTAGCTTGCCCAGTGGCAAATGCTGGCTCGACGTAGCTGCGTTGATTGTCACCGGGGACTGCGATTTTAATGCGGACTTCCAAACCTACGGCGCTACAATTCCTGTTGGCGCACAAAATGAATACCTGCATCCCAGCGCACAAGGGTTTTGGACAACAAATTTTGCTCCAATTGGAGAGGGCGGGATTTATAGTATATCCAGCTGCGGGATGCACGGATTTTTGTATGTTGGAGGTAAGATGAGCAATGCCGGAGCTAATGCCATAATCGTTGGCGCAATTAAAGTCATTGGGCAGGTGACCTTGAATACTATGACAGTTTACTATGATAGCACCGTTACAAGCGAGATACACCTTACAAGTTCAAACGCGCAGCGTATTTCATGGAATGAAGTGGTGACATCATGGTAAAACTACGAATAAACCAATCCGGGCAGGCTGCAATACTGGTAGTTGTTGCAGTTTTACTGGTATTTATGATAATGATTCCTATGCTGGTAAGCTTAGTGCAAAACGAAGCCAGGTGGACAGTAAAGCAAAAGAAAACCACTACTGCTTTTCATTTAGCAGAAGCCGGGGTTGACCGCGGAGTATGGAAACTAAGAGAATCCGACTTTACCTGGGAACAAATACTTGAAGGAACAAAAATTGAAGGCTACCGCGGGTTAACCTCTGAATCATACACTGAGACTGTTAATGGAGCATCTGTAGGGGAATATGTGATTGATATAAGTTCCACTGCACTTCCTAATGAAGTACAGATCACTGCCAAGGGACAGGATAAGGACCAGCGTGAGGTACGCACAATTGTGGCGGTATATTCACGTAATGCCGTGAATGCGAGTTTGGATATCGACGGAACAATTGATTATAAACCCAACCTTACCGTTCACTGGGGGCCTGTGGTTACTTACAGTTCAATAGAGATGGCTCCGTCGACATATTATCCACGAAAAATATCTAAAGGCCGTATCGTTGGGCGTGATGTTGACACATCACCTCCAAATACTGACGGGTTGGAATACTGGGCATATGAAGATTTAGGTAATCCTCCGCAGGTGGACCTTGATTATTACCGTATGCTCGCTATGAATTCCAGGATGACTGCTCCACGTAAGGGCAGCGGTACCGGTTCGGCAGTTGCATATCCGGCAGGAAGCGGGTACTTCCGTGCGGCGGATAATCCTAACGGCATAGAATTCCGCGCAGCATCCGGCAGCGGAAATTATGAATATGAAAGTTCTACATCCGTTATTTATATTGAAGGAAATGCAAGCCTTCCCAGCGGTAAATGCTGGCTTGACGTCGATGCTCTTGTAGTAACACAGGATTGTGATTTTAACGCGGACTTCAAAACTTATATTGCCACAATACCCGTTGGCGCGCAAAATGAGTACCTCCATCCCAGCGCACAGAGCATGTGGACTTCGGAGTTTGCCGCTGCAGGAGAAGGCGGGCAATATTCAATCTCTAACTGCGGCATGCGCGGATTTCTTTACGTAGGACGTAATTTTTCAAATGCCGGCGCGAATGCCAAAATTGTGGGTGTAATTAAAGTTCTAGGTGCTGTTACTATTAACACAATGACCGTGTATTACGATGCTGGAGTATCCTCAGAAGTACGGCTCACAAGTACGCCGATGCGATTACGCAGTTGGTCGGAAATACAAAGTAGTTGGGAGTAAAGGAATTTATTTCATGGTAATCATTCAACCGTTTAAAGGTATACATTATAGAACCTTGAGAAAAGACGGTATACAAAATTTTATCTGCCCGCCCTACGACGTTATCCCGGTAGAAGAACGCGCGTGGTACCGCCAGGTAAGCCCGTATAACATTGTACGGCTGGAGCTTCCTCAGGGTAAGAATAAATATCTTACCGCCCAAAGTATTTATAAGAAATGGATAACTAAACACGTTCTGGAACAGGATAGCTCCGCAGCGTTTTATATTTACAGCCAGTCATTTAACAATCTTACAGATAGTAAAATCTATACACGTTATGGTATTTTTGTAGCGTTAAAAGCAGAACCGTTCGGTAAAAATGTTCGGCCTCATGAGCATACGTTTAAAAAATATAAAAATGATAGGTTACGGCTTTATAACGCAACAAAACTCAACATCAGCCCGGTATTCGGGATTTTTAGTGATAATAATAATAGGATAACAAAGTTTATACATTCATATTGCCTTAAGAATCAACCGGTAAATGATTTTTATGATAAATACCATACACGCCAGCGGTTATGGGTGGTATCCTCGCCGGAACTCTGTGACAATATTTCTAAGATGTTCAAAAAAACAGTTGTCTATATAGCTGACGGGCATCACCGGTACGAAACCGGTGTGATGTATGCAAAGAACAACCGCGGGATTGATTCTGCACAATACTGCCTTGTCGGCCTTACCGCAATGGAAGATCCTGGGTTGCTGGTACTTCCTACTCACAGAATGGCGGTACTAAAAAATAAAATTGAGCTAAATAAACTGTTTAACGAACTAAGAACTTACTTTGTTTTTACTCCGGTTAACAATTTTGTACCCAAGAAAAATATTACCTGTATAATTTCGTATCTCGGTAAAAAGTTTAGCGTAAAACTTACACCCAAAGGTATAGCTGAAATAAGAAAGATGCACCCCCGTGCCTCAAACATCTACCGACAGTTGGAAGTAACGGTACTTCACTCTTTATTAATCCCAAAACTTCCGGTTCACGAAGTAAGGTATTACAAAAACTTTTCTGACCTTTCTTCCGATTCGAAGAAGTATGCGGGAAATAAGGTTTTTTCGATATTCCTTCCGTCTCCAAGAATAAAAGATGTAAAAGCCGTAGCTAATAACAGCGAGTTTATGCCGCATAAATCCACATATTTTTATCCCAAACTTCCTACGGGGATGGTAATGTATTCTTTAAAAAATAGCAGGTAAAGCAGTAATAAAGAGGAGATTAAATGCAAGCAATTAACTGGGTAGATATTGTTGTAACCATAGTATTATTATTCGGTATAGGCTTCGGTGTTTCCCGCGGGGTTATCAGTATGATCACCTCAGTATTTTCCGCGGCAGTAGGGATCCTTTTTGCTATGTCGTATGGCAACAACTGGGTTATTGTCCCGAATCTTCCGTTAATAGTAAACTATATCCTTCTTTTTTTTATTAGCAGCGGCATTGTTTTTCTGTTAGGTTTAATACTAAAAAAAATCTTGCACGCATTAATGCTGGGCTTCATCGACCGTATCCTCGGTGGGGTGGTAGGGTTCGCATTTGGGTTCATCATTGCATCCGCAATATTTTTTGTATTAACTATGTTCCCGCAGTTAAAACAGTACGCCGCAGAATCATATTCTTCTCAAGTATTCAGTAAAATGATTGAATGGGACGATATTGTTCCTCAGGAAGTGAAAGACTTGCAGAAAATTGATGTTAGTAAGGAAGTACAGAAGAAAATGGAACAACCTATGAAGTCGTTGAAGGAATTACAGGAACAGCAGAAGGATATAGGCCAAATACAAAAAAAGATTGAGAAAGGTATAAAGAAACTAAATGAAGATTGACCTTACCGAACAGGAGCTTAATATAATTTTAGACTGGAGTGAAGACGCGACTACCGGCTTTTTTTCTGGCGGGGATAAGGTTGTTACGCTTGATGAAGATAAACTTATAAAACGCCTTGAAGAGTTTAAGAATAAATTTAGTGAACTAAAGAAAAATAAGAATTAACCAGCACCCGGAAAGTATTGTTAATATACCCAATACCGTGCCTATTGTAAACATTACCGGTTTATACTTCAATACAATGGTTTCTTCCTTATCACCCGACAAAGTTGCTGTATATTCACTACCATAATCCCCGGTATCTGTTGCTTTAAAATACTTATTTCTGTGTATTACATACCATCCCGATAGGTTTGTACCCGACATTTTCAAAGTACAGACAGAACCCGGAGGACATATGAAATTTGATAATATATATGTGTTGGGTTCCGGCTGCAGGATTTTGGGGATATACCTCTGCGAATTACCGGTTTGACTGTAGTAAAACATCGGTTCTACCATAGGTGTTTCATACAATTTTATCCCCGTGCTACCATTTTCTATCAGAGACCATTTCACTGCAAGTATAGATAATAACTTTTGTTCCGCATTATAAAAATCAGTATCTATGGTAGTCCACCGAGCGCCTAAAGAGGATGTGTATCTAACATAATTCTTTGGAATTATAACTTCGCAGCCGTTTGTGTTGTACAGATGATAAAGCATTGCTTTATTGTGATTACCAACCTCCGGTGCGGTGTATATACGGTAACATCCCGTAGTGTTCAAGCTTTGCATATCCTTTGCATAAGCGGATGGATTGGAATACACATTGTCACCGGAATGAATAAAATGAGTATTCCAAAAAAATAACCGTGCTGCCATAACTGTAATAAAATATAAAACAAAGACGCCATACCATTTGTTTTTAACCTGTGTACTGAAATATTGACAACTATACTCCCAACCATATAAAGCTAGCATTATTAACGCGAAGAGGGATAAAAAAATGAACCGTCCCGGTGCACGAAAGTATGTTAAACCTGGAAGGATTTTATATAAATACTTATTTACCGGATTAAACGCACCCATAGCAAGAAAGATGCCTATAAATACAATTATCACCCACACAATAATTGAATACTTCCTGGTTTTTAACCCAATAACTGTTGCTCCGGCTGCCAGTATTAACGGCAATGTTCCCATCCATAGGCATTGGAGTTCAAAAAAGTCGCTGGGGTAAGGGAGGTTGATGGTTCCGTGTATGCCAACAGAATGAAAAATGTTTGGGTTAAGAAATAATAACAGGTTTTTCAACGGTAACGAGTACGATACAATGGAGCTATAATCCCAGATCCCGGCATCCGCGCGCTGGGAGATAAACGCGAACTCCAGAGTTGGCAATAATTGTGGTGCGGTGATAATAAACGACAATAATATCGGCGGGATTAACCACAATAAATGTGATGGTTTGACCGCAAGAACAAATAATACTAATAATATCATTAGAATATAATACGCCTGTGTATGCCCGGATAAAAACATGAAGCTTATAGCCAGTGCGGATAAACCAACCATAAACCAGTTTAACCGTTTACGGTTGAGTAAATCATGGATAAACAACAATACTGCAGGGAAAGACATTATCCCGGCTAAAAACGCGGGATGTCCCGCTGTTATTTTTAAGATATTGAACGGCAGGTACGCAAATAATAACGCGCCAAGTAGCGCTGTTGAGGATAATTTAAAATACTTACGTAGAAAAAGGTATATAAACACGCTGCCGTAAAGAAGATATAGTAATACTGACCAGTTCATCCCAGGGACTACCTTAAAAAAGTATGTTGGTGTGCTTAACGGGTAAAACACCGCATTTTGCGGGCTCGCGAGAAACGGCATTCCGCTAAAGATATACGGATTCCATAACGGTACCGCGCCAAGGGTAAGAGTTTCTACCGCAAAATTTTTGAAGGGATAGTAATAACGGTAAACATCGCCGAAGTTATGATATAACGTTCTAGAGAACAGTATTGGGCTAAGCAAAAATATTACGGCTGATATTATAATAAATATATTTATACGGTCAGGTTTTGTCATGTTTCACGGTTTCCCTTTTTTCGATACATATCAATATAAACTTTCATATATATTATAAATGTTTTTGTATAAAACAAAACGCTCGCGATATTATGTACCGCGAGCGTCTTGTATTAGATGATTGTATCTAACTAATTTTTGCCTTATCTACCATTCTGTAACCTTAACCGATCCTGATCCGGCACAGGTTGTGTCTGAGTTTGGGTTTGAGTTTGAGTCTGGGTTTGGTTTGCATCATTTGTCCCGGTCGTTGACGTACCAGTTGTATTTGTCACAGGAGCTGGTGGTGGCGGTGTCTTGTGCTTCCTGTCTCTCTTCTGGTCACGATCTTTCGCTTGTTCTTTATCGCCATCTGAAGTCTTTGAGGTTTTTACCGCAGTTTTTTCTTTTGATTCCGTTGACGTTGTTGTTGCTGTATTTTCCTGCGCAGCTTTTGCTACTCCTTCACCCTTCGCACCGTTATCCAATGCTTTTGTTACTGCATTAAGCGCTTTCTCTACAGGAACGCCTTTATCTACTAAAGATTTAAGGACTTCCACTGACTTCGCTTTCGTCTTTTTATCCGCTTTAACTTTATTTGCTTTCATTTCACATTTCTTTACAGCATCTGCTACCGCTTTTTTGTCAACATCAGCCGCAACTGTATTTGTTGCCGGTGCAGCTGTTACTACATCCACAGCTGGCGTGGTTGTTGGCTGCGCAGCTGTCGTTGTGGTCGCTGTATCATCTGTTTCCGCTGCCGGTGTTGCCGCAAAGGATAATCCTGATGCTAACGCTAATACTGTTACTAACATTACGAACCGTTTCATTTCTCTTTTTCCTCCTGTTTTTTTGTTTACTTTCTCTTACTGCTTTTAAACGCCCGTAACCTTTACGGAGCGTTTCATTTGTTTCTCCAGCCCATCTTTCTTTATCCGTACTTCAAGCTGCCAGTCTCCGGATTTTGCGCCTTTTACTTTGATTAACGCAAAGTTCTCGCCC
>JBBAAG010000021.1 GCA_041658405.1 Elusimicrobiota bacterium | reverse complement strand
TTTTGGTAAACCCGAAAACCCGGATGACGGTTCATGGCCGTTGATACAGGAAGCGCAGTTACGCACATGGCAGTCAGTACCTAACACCGGGATGATAGTAACTATCGATGTTGGTGACCCTAGTATACATCCAAAAGACAAAAGTACGGTTGGGTACCGGTTATCACTACACGCACGGAAACTAGTTTTCGGCGAAAATATAGAATTTTCTGGGCCGATATATGATTCAGTTAAGTTTGAAGGCAAAAAGGCATACATAAAGTTTACACATACGGCTGACGGTATAAAAATCTCGAAACCGGGAGAAAAACCGTTATGGTTCTGCATTGCGGGTGAAGACAAAGTGTTCTACAACGCGAACGCGGTAATCTCCGGAAAAGATACGGTTACTCTCACCGCGCCGGAAGTTAAGAACCCTGTTGCTGTACGGTACGCATGGGCAGTTGCGCCGGTAAATAATATTGTCAACTCATTAGGTTTACCTGCATCACCGTTCCGGACGGATAAATGGATGGGCGTTGCGGTACCATTACCCCCGGGAATAGTTGCACTAAAGAAATAGGTGTTTATGTTTTTAACAGTATTTTTTGTATTGATATTATTGAGTTCATTCACTCCAGTATACGCAAATGTTACACTTTCGGGTTTATTCTCTGACAACATGGTCCTCCAGCGCGGTATGGAAACCAAGGTATGGGGTTATGCGGATACAGATGAAACGATAATCGTTGAATTCAACGATCAAAAAATACAGGCAACCCCCGGGATTGACGGCAAATGGATGGTACTCCTGAAAAATCTTCAACCCGGCGGGCCACACAAAATGGTTATCTCCGGCAAAAATATTATTGAACTTAATAATATCCTCGTTGGCGATGTTTGGGTTTGCAGCGGACAGTCAAACATGGCATGGCCAATGTCAAAAACATCAAACGCAGCATTTGACGTAGCGAACTCAACTAACCCGTTAATCCGCATATTCACAGTCCCGAGGATAAGTACAACTACTGAACTTGAATTAACTATATCAAAATGGTCAGAATGCCTACCCGCTACAGTACTAAGCTACTCCGGAGTAGCATACTTTTTCGGTAAAAATATGGTGGACACCACAAAGGTTCCTGTAGGATTGATAAACGCATCCGTAGGCGCTACGCCAATTGAACCTTGGATGAGCCAAAAGGAACTTACTACTAATCCGGTATTGGCAGAAGATTACAAAAAAATTGTGGAACTAGAAAATTCCTATACAGAAGTCCCCGTACCGGTTAAGAAAACAATAACTGAAAATATTGACTACGACCCTACAGCACTTGCTGATAATACACCAAAAACTATTAAGAAACCGGTAGTCAGCGCAGCACAACGGCAGTCAGTTTGTTATAACGGAATGATCTCTCCGTTATTGAACTACACCATTAAAGGCGTTATCTGGTATCAGGGTGAGAATAACAGCCTGCGTACAATGGATTACGGCAAATTATTCCCTGCAATGATTACCAGTTGGCGTCAAGCATGGAATATCGGCGAGTTCCCGTTTATATTTGTCCAGCTTGCGTATTACGGTAAACCTGAGAAACAAGATAAAGGCGCGTGGTCAATTATCCAGGAAGCACAATTGCGTACCTGGCAAACCGTACCAAACACCGGAATGGTGGTAACTCTCGACATCGGTGACGTTAGCGTACATCCAAAAGATAAAAGTACGGTTGGGTACCGGTTATCACTACACGCACGTAAACTTGTCTTTAGCGAAAATATTGAATGTTCCGGCCCGGTATATGATTCTGTTAAGTACAACAAAAATAAAGCGTATGTTAAGTTCACTCATGCAGCTGATGGTATAAAAGTATCAAAACCCGGCGAAAAACCGTTATGGTTCTGCATAGCTGGAGAAGATAAAGTGTTCTACAACGCGGATACGGTTATCTCCGGAAAAGATACGGTTACTCTAACCGCGCCGGAAGTAAAGAACCCTGTTGCTGTGCGGTACGCATGGGCAATCGCGCCAGTGAACAATATTGTCAACTCGTTAGGTTTACCTGCGTCACCGTTCCGTACTGACAACTGGGACAATGTTTTGGTTCCATTACCACCAGGTGTGATTACCGCAACAAAATAAATATTTCACTACTATCAGTACTTCCCGTATTTTCTTCCAGTTTCTATCATTGCGAAAATGTTTTCATCCGGCGTATCGCGCCCGCACTGATCGCCCGTAGAAAGTATAAACCCGCCGTCGTGAGCCGCAGCGTCAATAGCAGCTTTTGCTGCGTTCTCCACGTCTTTCACGCTACCGCGTAACATAACATCAGTCGTATGAAGGTTACCCATGAGGCTAATCTTATTCCCAAACTCTTTCTTCACTTTAGCGAGGTCGCAGTCGCCCATCGGCGGGATCTCCAGAGGATTAATGCTTGAAAGATCGCTTTCTTCCGCAGCGATTTTTACGAGCTGGTACTCCGGCCCGCAACAATGCACCTGGCTAGGGATACCCGCGGATTTACACAACTTACTAAACTCTTTCAACGCGTATAACGAAAGGTCACGGAAAATCGGTGGAGGGTTGCTGAGCATATGCCCTGAATTACCTATAAGAATGAAATCAGGTTTTAGCTCCAAATGTTTTTTTAGTGTAGCAATAGCGTTCTCCGTTTGTTTCTCACACCGCGCGATAACTTTCTTAGGATTATCATAATACTCGTACACAGAGTCCGGGTTTTTTATGTTCAAACCCGGCATCTGTACTGCAAGGCCTACAACCCCGCGGTCACCCATATACTCATACGCCTCATAGAACGCGTCGGTACCTTTATAGTTGTTAACCTTCTTCACATCTTCCCATTCAGTTGGCGTAGTGGTTGGCATTCCAAGCTTACTAAGCTCAACCCCGTGTGTTGGCGAGTTATCGATATAGTAAACATTACACGTGCGGGACCATTCTTCTTTCCCGCTGACTGTCCTGTGGTTACGCGTGTAAATACGGTCGTCGGTTTTCAGGATAATCGCTTCCTTCCACAATGATGGTAACAATTCAGGTACGGGTTCCGGCGAGTACGACACCGGGACTGCCTCGAGCCAGCCGTCAAACCCAAAATATTTTACGGCGTCGATATACGCCTTCCACTTCGGCGGGTTGTTATACAAATATATGTCCCAAAACGGTTTTTTGGTTAACCTACACGGGATCATGTTTGACATGTCCGGGGCAACAGGTACGTAGTCCGGTTTACCGTTCCGCATCGCGGTGAGCATACGTTCTTTCGGTATCATCCTTCCCCCCTATCTCATTTTTTATGATTTATTTATGATATCTTATCAAAATATTGAAGAGTTGTTCTATAATAAACCAGCAACGTGTCATTTCATAACATTTATGGTATTTTGTAAAAAATCAACTGGAGAGGATTAGACGCCATCAGAACCTGGTTTGTGGGACAGCCTGTGTAAGAAGTTAAATTTTAAAGTTTACATAAGTTCCATGTCTTGAACTTACGCGGAGTGACAGTTTTAACATTTCCCACCATTGTTTGCACATCGGTAAGCCATTTTATATACTCGTCCAATTGAATTTCACGATACGGAGATACAACAGAGAAATGTTTACGCCGCGTTTTTGACTGTGCATCTTTTCGCATCTCGCGTTTATCACGGTTACTTAGCATCTTTACCCCCAAGTTTATGTACCAACTTGTTGTATTCATCTAAACGGTCAAATAGTTCAAAGTATTCTCGTAACTTCTTGTGGTCTATCACATCTTTATTTGCTTTCACTAAGTTTTCAATATCAACGATGTCTTTGTTATACCGTTCCGGATCGTTAGCAATAGATTGTACTTTCAATCCAATTATGTCTTCTGAAAGTAACGCTTTAACTTTAAACTCGCCGTTGAACAACTCTTTTACTTTCGCGCGGTTAAGCATTGCAACCGCATATTTTCTATGCGCCAGCAAAAAATCCACTTCGCCTAACGGTTTAAGCGGCGAAACATAATTTATCACATCTACAGACTTATGCCTAATCTCATATCCAAAACTTTTCATAATTTTATCAACGCTGCTTGCTTGAGTTGAAAAAATCATGAAATCGATGTCAATAGTTGTACGTATAAACCCTGATAAACTCACTGCAAATCCTCCGATTAACGCAAACTCAATATTTTGTGCTGTAAACGCGGGTACCAATAAATTAAATACTTTTTTGAAATCCATACATATATTATATCACAATAAGTTTCTTTTTCAAGTTTGAGAGATACTGCTCTCGTCATAAATTACTGAAGAAAAGGCGAAATAATGCATTTGGTAAACTTGGAAGGGATTGGATGCCATCAGAACCTGGTTTATGGGACAGGGTGTGTAATTAATGTCATATCTCCTAATAAACCAATACCCCCACGCCACCAAGAAAGATCAAAAGGATCTTTTCCTAAAGCCCTATCTTTACTAATCACAGTTGCAGCTATTGTAACAGGTTTATTCTTTGATATCTCATCCCAAATATCAACATGATATCTTGTAGATGCCACTAGATATTCACATTCGACATTTCTGAATACTACAATCTTTTCTAACTTCAATAGAAAATTATCTTTTTTAATAGCAATAATAGTAGCTTTTAATATACCAGTTCCTTGTTCAGTTTCAAAATCCCATGGGTCTCCTATACTCAAAATAACACTTTTTCCAATTAATTTGTTTGCTGTTGTTGTATTTTTCATTATATTATTCATTTCTTTCTTGAACATTTTAGCTATTTTCCGCCACTCAGAAAGATCGCCTTCTAGAATCTTTTTACAGTATATTTCCAGTGTAGCTGCTTGTTTTTCTACGGAACTATAAAGTTGTGCCATATTATGAATTTCTTGGAGACCAATATCTAAGTTGGGATTTCCATATTTTGCAATGTAGCGGATACCAAACTCTTTATTTCCGAGTCTCTTATATATATTTGGATTAGGCACAATGCTAACAGAGACGATAGGAACATTTTCTGAGCACATTACTATTTTGATATTATATTTATCTGAATGTAATTCAAATTCAGAATCTTTTATCCGTCTCATCTCACAAGAATATTTTTTGGCAATTCCCCTGAAATATTTTTTCACAGCTATTTCAAAAGTTTTAAAATATTCTTTGTTTAGCATACCTGTACCTGATTAGTTTCTATTTATATTCTTTGTATATAAAGAATATATCGAATTTATGAGGCAATCTAATCTTGTATCCTTTTTTCATTGTAACAAATATTTCTAAAAAGTAAGTTCGTTCCCAACGCATTTCAATGTTTCTTATCATAGAACTTTTCCCTTTTATTTTTTCTTTGAATTCATTAAGAATTCCTTTAATAACATTATTATTGTGGTCGATTCCGGCATGATACATAGTTGGCCAAAAATAATTATTTATTAAATCTTGTTTTTGACGCCAAGATAAATTTTTCCATTGTTCATAAGTAATATCTTTGTTTAACATGTTTTCTTTGACACGTTTCTTGGTTTTGGATGTAGTTCTCTTTCGTATTTTAGACAAGGTATTCAACATTTAACTTTCTCCCATACTTTGTTGTCTCTTGACACGGATATTCTACCAAATGTGTATGTGAAGTCAAAACAGAAATTGTCACGACGGAGTAAAAACTGGAGGGGATTGGATGCCATCAGAACCTGGTTTATGGGACAGGGTGTATAAGTAGTACCGGAAAAACTACTCTTATCTTGCACATATTACGTCAACTTGGTTCCAGTAGTGATTATCTCGTAAGCAAACGGGTTTGAACGAGTAAACTCTACCTTTGCAAACGGATGAGGTTCGATTCTGGTATCAATATCCCAGGTGTATTTCATCAATCTTACACGGTCATCTACCGGGTCAACAGCTTTTTGAGGTAACACAATCGCCAAATCAATATCGCTATATTGGTGGTGAGTCTTTTTGACATAAGAACCAAACAAATATGCAGCGACTACCTTAATCCCATGTTTTTGCAGTAACGCAACGTACTCTACCGCAATTTCTTTTATATCTTCTATATTTTGTCTTTTAGCCATAACCGGAATTCCTTTATATGCTTTATGTATTGTTGTGCATATTTTTGAGTACACTTTTGGTGAAACCGTTTTTTATAGTCAGGGTACCTGGCAGATATGTTGAAGGATGTTACTTCTGTTAACAGCTCTTTTTGCGGTATTGTTAATTTCAAGCCGGACAATTCTGCAATTCTTACCAGATTGTGAATAAATGGCGTGTTGTTATTGATCATCTTTACTTAATACGCTTTTAGTAGTTTTTCTATTACTAAATGCCCAAGGAATAACGACCAGGAATAATCTTTGCTCCTATACATGTGTTCCATAGTAACAAAATTATCATCTGAAGTTGTTATCCAGTATTTAATGATTTCGCTTTTTTTCATACCTACTTATTATAAGTTCAGACACTAAAAAAGTCAAGCCTAGTAACAGGAATTGTTCACGACGGAGTAAAAAATGGAGGTGAGGGGAATCGAACCTCTCCCGAATATATTATATAAATGAACAAAACAGATATATTTTAGAATTAGTATAATATTCCCTAATTATGAAAATTGTACGGTTAATATTTATATGCATGATATGTATGCTAACAGCCATTCCACTGCTGTTTTCCATAACCTCTGAAAATAGCGCGGTTACACAAAACATTGTTGAGATTAAAGCTGCGGGCGGGTTCTACATTGACGTCAGTAGTTTAACACCGTTTCTTACAACACTTCCTATAGACGAACAAACCGAACAGTTGCATGACTGGGCAATGGTAGGATTACTTACCAGGCTGGATATTGATAATGATAAGTATTCCGATATTCTCCATGCAAAGTTTCCGTTACGTTTATCCTACCTCGAGAACGTAACACCATTTACCGTACTCCCGGGCCGTGTCGAAACAATTACTCCCGGTACATGGGTACTGGCCTTACCTATGAAAGACGTGTATAACAATACCGCACTGTGTTCTGTAGTTGACCATAAACGCGTGGAAACACTTGTTATCCCGTCAACTATTCATGTATTCGGTTATGTTGTTAATCCTGACAGTACCACACTGCAGGTGGTACACATATCTGCAATTAAAGGTTCCGCACTTTTCTCCCCTGAATACGGATATTACGAATCAAAAGTTGATAGTTTAGAATCCTTCACCCGGTGGTTCAACAAAATTGATGACCTCACCTACGCGGACTGGGCTTCCGGATTAACCCTTGGCGGGCGTAAACGCGCAGTACCGCTTGACCGCGGGATTACAATGGAGGACGTCGCAGCATTGTACCACGCATACAAAAGCCAGGCGGGAAGTAATACTGAAAAAGAAACCGCACGGAAAAAAGAGTATGATAAGTATATCCAGCAGAAGTATAACGAAACCCTGACAAAAACCCCGGGGTTAAAGCAACAAATCATTGAAGGTAAAACCACTGCTACACAGATTTATAAAGAATTACGCAAAAAAATTCCGTATGCACCGATTTATACTGATACAAATGTAGGGTTCTCGCTTGACCCTGAGAAAGATACCCGGGGTTTAGCGGCTGAACTTGACCGCCTGGCGGTATACGATCCGGGGTTAGGGTTTACGGAGGATCCCGGGATAAAAAGTTATGTTCTCTCCCGCAGCGCGCAATTAAAAAATACATCCCAAAAACTTAGGGATAAAAATTATGCGCCGTTTCTTGAACTCCGCCGCGGGCTTGCAGGAAGTAATGATACTAACGCCAAAGTATTTGATGAAATGCTGAAGCATTTAGACCAGAAAAGTTCGTATCAAACCGCGCGGTATGACGGTGACCTCAAAGGTACGGAAGTTGGGATGATACTGTTCTATACTGACCTAAACGCAAAAATATGGGCATTAAACTATGGTAACACATTACCCCGGCAGGGGGTTACGGGTATACGCGCAATGTCGGATATACGTGTGCCTAAACATTACTGGAACGAGTTTTTGAAGTTATCAAACACGCGGTTGTGGTTTGGGCTAAAAAGCGATAATTTTATGATCACGGGTGGTAACCGTTTATACTTCGCTCCAACAGTAACAAGGGTATACGCCGCGTCAAGCGACCCGTTGTATCCCGGGAAAGAGTCAGAACCTAATTATCAAAGCAGCGAGTTTCTTGGGTGGTGGGACCGGCATTATTCCGCAGTAGCTGATTATGAACCTCAGTATTACAAACTTGACCAGATACAAAAATGGTCCGCCGTATGTATGGTATTACAGGAAGTTAATGTTGATGTATTAAATTTTTTTTCTCAGGTAAAACCTGTCCATAACAATGTTTTTAATGAATGGTATACGCGTAACATAAACAATTTCCGCAGCCGCGTGGAATTGCCTTTTATTGACAGTAAAAAGTTTGGGAAACCCAATGAATGCCTGGGATTAATGTACTCCGAACCCTACCCGCTGATGGGCCTGCGGTTTTATATTTCCGGCGGCGTGTCATTAGCTGCAAGGAAGGATATTACATCTAAACTTAAAGGTACAGAAACTAAAGTTTATACCAAATCATCAGGGACAAAGCCGTTGTCATCCTCTACCGGTAAAAACCGTGGTACCAGCAGCGGAGGTACCGGAGACGGGGATAAGGTTTTGGTTAAAGAACAGCGTAATGTTAAGTACGAATTCCCAAAACCTGCACCCGAGAAAATGCTTAATGAAGCACGATGGAAAGTTGTACCAAAGAAAGAAATTAAACTCCGCGCACCGGTACTTGAACTCCCGCAGGGGGTCACCCATGAAGCGGTACTGAAATCACAAAAACATGAAAAACTTGAGATAAACTATAAGTTTAACAACACATCATACGGCCGTTTCTCCGTGAAGAGTGTTAACCCTAAAAAAGTTGCATTCGGGTGGTTACCCGGGGAAGGGTATATCATTAATTCAATCCTCGGGAATGTTGTAGCACAGGAAACTATAATGAATACTAACGGCATTGCAGGCGGGATGGAAGGTATTCTTAATACCATCCCGGGAATCAATAAAGTTGTTGTTAAGGATGTAAATAAAAAGTATTACCTCCAACTTTCAACAGGTACCTCGAGTATCCCTGCGGGAACATGGGTTGAGCTTACTGTCAACCCCGGGAGTATCACCCCAATAAAAGGTGAATACTACGCCCGTGCTGCCGGAACATTACCGGAATCAAATATTTACTCCGCACGTATAGTACCGGCAACAAGTGTACTGTTGAAGTAATTCACCCACGTAAGTCAGTATTCGCTGAATTATAGAGATTTTAATACAGATAATTATTTATTAAATAGTATAATATCCGGGAAAACTGGATTGAGTAACGACGGCTCGTATACGTATACGAAATTGGGGTGACTATGAACCGTGATTTAAACTTTTTCTTTGCTAATACACACACTTATTGTTCTACTGGCACCGGGTTTTCAGTCTTCAACTCTTCATCTATATTATTAAAAAACTTTATCTCACAATGCCGGAAAACAAAAACTTCATTTCGTTTGGTAAAACTTTCCAAAACAAAGTCTTTTAATATTAACAAATTTAGAAATAAGGATATCGCTATTATATATCAGGACCTGCCATACAACAAATTTATTGTTAATATTCAAGTTATAATGGACACCCTGATTTTTCCTCTTTGGTACAAAAATAAACCTATCTGTTTTTTCTCAGTGATCGACAAAACCGAGTACTGCGAAAAACGTATTTCTTCCGGATCAATACATACCGAGTACGACAACGTTACCCGGTTTCTTCTCTGCGAACAAATGATATCGCTGTTAGAGAGAACAAACCGTCAACCCGTTTCGCATGGTCACCACAAATTTGAAATTGATACAAACCTCGATGCCTCACAAGAAATAGCGAAAAACTTTATCACCGGCCCGATCCGTGTACTTGCGCCCGCAGGTTCCGGCAAAACAAAGACTTTAGTAAACCGTATAATAAACCTTATTAACAACGGTATCCCGGAAGAAAATATCCTAGCTCTTGCGTTTAACAAAAAAGCAAGTGATGAAATGAATTGCCGTCTTAAAGCTAAACAAGTTACAAACGTGGATGTCCGTACTTTCCACTCGCTCGGATACGAAATTATACGTAACAAAACAGGGGGGCGGTTTAACCTCCAGGCAGAACAAAGTGTAAATTCTATTGACCCATTGATTCTTGTATTACAGCAAACAAAAAATGATATTCTCCCAATCTCTGATACTACTGTAGAGATCAACGGCCAAACAGTTCCGTTGAAACCCGTTTTTAACGCGTATATTGAACGCCAATGGATGCTTAACTCGTTCAATTTTGATGACCTAATATATTTCCCTATACGTATCCTTATTGACGACGACATCATACGTAATAAATATCAGCAGCGGTACCAGTATTTACTGGTAGACGAATTCCAGGATTTAAATAAAGCGCAATTATTGTTACTACAAATATTATCCTTACCCGAAAACAACGTATTTATTGTCGGAGATGACGACCAAATGATCTATGGCTGGCGCGGAGCTGAGGTACGGCATATAATCGATTTCCCTAAACGCTATCCTATGTCACAGGATTGTACGTTATCAACAAACTATCGTTCCAGCCAAAAAATAGTCCGCCATTCAAAATGGCTGATTGACTATAATACAAACAGGATAAATAAAAATATCAAGGCAAGGACAAACGCAACCCCCGGGTTTTTTGATATAGAACTGTTTAACTCACTGTGGGAACAAGCTGTTGCTATAGCGGACTGGATCTCTAAAACCAAAACAGTGCATAATTTTCAATGGAAAGACTTTGCCGTATTATTCCGTTTTCACAGTTATCAGTTCATAATAGCGATGGCACTCGACGCAAAACATATTCCTCACAGCCTGGTACACACCGAACGGATGTTTAATTCCAGAATCGGCCGTGATATTTATGCTTACCTTTCCGTAATCATGTATCCGCAAGAAGCGACAGCGAAGGACTACGCAATAATCCTTAGAACTCCAAACAAATATTTTTCAAATAATATCATTTCTTCAATTACAAACTGGGAAGAATTAAGCCGCGCATCTGAAAAACAAGGACTACGCGCGTGGGAACGAGATAAACTCTGCGATTTCTTTAACCATATTGAAACGTTAAGCCATTTTGCTAAACAACCAACCACTACCCCGCACTCTTTATTAACTTTACTTGATAAAGAAATTGGACTCTCTATTTTTTATAGAACCCATCCTCGTTTTTCAGCGGAGGTTGATGAATCAACGGACGATGTTATTGTTGAAAGTATTATATTATCCGCGAAAAACTTTAATGATACAGCAGAGTATTTTCAATACTTCCGTCAAACCATTAATCATCCCCCTGATGCTTCTTCAACTGATGAATTAGACAGGCAAAACGTAGTAGTTTTGACAACCATCCACAAAACTAAGGGGAACGAGTATCTCAACGCAGCATATTTTAACTTAAGCATGGATTCCCATACTAATTCGGAAGTGTGTATAGAAGAAGAACGGCGGGTAACTTATGTGGGCGTCACAAGGGCAATAGAAAATATTTATATTACCGGCTTAAAAAATAAACTGTCAAAATTCATACCTGAACTAGCATTCAATCCGGCATTAACAAAAATCTCAACAAAAAAACTTCAGGACAAAATACGCAACGCAAAAAAGAAGTTATTGATTAAACAAATTGAATTAATGGAAACCGAGGTTTTGTTCAGAAACAAAATCTTTAACTCAAAGAATACGCATAATTTTTAATTTATTGATAAATCCCACCCTTTTTTGTATGATTTTTGGCTATATAGGACTTCTTTTATGGAAAAAGAAATTAAGAATGATATTGGTATAAGTACCGACCTAAACCCGGAACAACTGGATGCCGTAAAAACCGTTGACGGGCCGCTGGTTATTTTAGCGGGTGCAGGGTCAGGGAAAACCAGGGTTATCACATACCGTATAGTTTACCTCTTAAAACTTGGCATCCCGCCGGAAAGCGTTTTGGCAGTTACGTTTACAAATAAAGCAGCGGGTGAAATGCGTAATCGCATTAACACATTAACCCCTGGCCTTGGCGCACGGGTGGATGTTTCAACATTCCATTCATGGTGTGCACGGTTTCTCCGCAGGGAAGCGCAGTCCGCGGGATTACACCCCGGGTTTGTTATATATGATGAAGATGACCAGCGTAATCTCATAAAAGAAGTGGTGGAAGAACTTGAACTTGACGAAAAAAAGTTTCGTCCTTCACCGCTGGCGGAAGAAATTAACCGCGCAAAGGATAACCTGCTTGACGCATCGTCATATGCTATACATAGTTTAGCGTCAAATGATCCTGCAAAAAAGTTGTTGGCCAATATTTACCAGTATTACCAGCAAAAACTTGAGAGGTCTAACGCCGTTGATTTTGGCGACCTTATCCTCAAAACTGTTAATACGCTACGTAATGACACAGTTGTGTTTGAGAAGTACCGCCAGAACATACAGTACCTCTTAGTTGATGAATACCAGGACACTAACCACGCACAGTATGTACTCACAAAACTTATTGCAAGTTACCACCGTAACCTCTGCGTTGTCGGTGATGACGACCAGGCAATATATTCCTGGCGTGGAGCTGATGTCCGTAACCTGTGGATGATTGAACAAGACTTCCCGGAAGCAAAAGTTGTTAAACTTGAACGTAATTACCGTTCCACCCCGGAAATTCTTGAACTCGCATGGAATGTTGTACGCAACAATTTCGCCCGGAAAGAAAAGAAGTTGTGGACCCAAAACCCTTCCGGCCCGGTACCGGTATATATTAACAACTATAACGACTATGAAGAATCTGAGAACCTTGCAGCGAATATACGTTACCTGTTAAGCATAACAGCGGGACGTAAATATTCCGACTTTGCGGTATTTTACCGTACAAACGCGCAATCACGCGTTATTGAAGAAATTTTTGTCCGGGAAGGGATTCCTTATCAAGTCGTAGGGACGGTAAGTTTTTATCTCCGTACAGAAATCAAAGATGCAGTGGCGTACCTCCGCGTAATACATAACCCCAATGATTCACTCGCGTTTAAACGTATAATCAACCGTCCTCAACGCGGGATCGGGAAGACAAGCATGCAGGTGATTGAGGATTATATGGCTGCTAACGACCTGTCATTTTACCAGGCACTGAAACAAACTGATAAAATCCAGAATCTTTCCCCTAAAGTCCGGACGGGTATAACACAGGTACTCTGTTTTCTGCATGAATGGATTGGTAAAAAGAAAACTGTTAAACCCAGTGTATTACTCCGTGAAATCCTTGAAAAAACCGGGTATCTTGAAGAACTTAACCTCGAGAATACCGTACAAGCGAAGAATCGCGTGGATAACCTCCGTGAATTAGTTTCCGCAATTGCGGAACTTGAAGAACGTACTAATGAAGGTAATTCTGAGACTGATATCCTTGACCTTTTCCTGAACCAGCTTGCGTTGATGTCCGGGCCGGATAACTGGGATCCAAATCAGGAACGCGTAACGCTGATGACGGTACACCTGGCAAAAGGGTTGGAATTCCCCGTCGTTTTTATGACCGGTATGGAAGACGGATTGTTCCCGTTAGGCGAAAGTTTATTATCATCGGAAGAACTTGAAGAAGAACGGCGGTTGTGTTACGTCGGGATGACCCGTGCGAGGGAACGGTTATACCTATCCTCCGCATCACAACGCCGGGTATACGGCCAGATGCGGTACCATATGCCGTCAAGGTTTATCACGGAATCACAGATTCTGGAACTCAATACCAAGGAAAAGATAGGTTCTGTCCCCGAGTTTGGCGAGTATGAAACCTCAAACTCTGCGTTAGAACATACAAAGTTTCATGTTGGCCAGAGGGTACGGCATTCAGAATTCGGTGACGGGCAAATAGTTGGCAGTTCCGGGCAAGGTATGGGGTTAAAAGTAATTGTACAGTTTGATAACGGTTCATGGAAAAAGTTGGTCGTAAAATATGCCAATCTGGAATTGATATAATTAAATAGGTAATATTTTAGGAAAGAGGATACCTTGAAAATTACGAAAGAAGATGTTGACCACGTAGCACGGCTGGGACGGTTAAACCTAACCCCCGCGGAAAAAGAAAAGATGGGTAACCAGATTGAGCAAATCCTGGAGTACATGGACAACCTCAACAAACTTGATACCTCAAAAGTAGCGCCTACTTCGCATGTAATGGATGTCGCAAACGTTTGGCGTGAGGATAAGGTTGAGGATAAAGGCAATGAAGCTCAGGCGGTACTCTCAATCGCGCCGGATCGCGAAGGCGATTTTTTTAAAGTAAAAAAGGTCATTGAAGGATAGACAATATATGCCGCGCAGTACACGCTTTCCCCGGCAATACTTTGCCAGGAAAACGCTGGAGGTTGCCCGCGGATTAGTTGGTACACACTTTGTGCGTGAAACCACAAAGGGTAGGATCAGCGGTATTATTGCGGAAACTGAGGCGTACTGCGGGATAACAGATCCTGCGTCGCACGCATATGCCGGGAGAAAGACTAACCGTACAGTAATTATGTACGGCCCTGCAGGATATGCATACGTATATTTTGTGTACGGTATGCACCACTGTTTCAACGTAGTGACGGATCGTGACGGGACAGCCGGAGCGGTATTGCTCCGCGGGATTATCCCCTTGGACGGTATAGAGTTGATAACACGTAATGCGGATAAACGTTATGAACAGGTAAACGGGCCGGGGAAACTATGCCGTGCGTACGGGATTACAAAAAAGGAGAATGGGTTAGATCTTTGCGGTGGTGACAGCACGATATATTTTAGCAAAGGGTTAACTCTCAGCGGAGATGAAGTTCATGCGTGCCCCAGGATAGGGATCGGGTACGCTGGTGAAGCAAAATATTGGCCTTGGAGGTTTGTCCTCCGCGGACATGGATATAATTGTAAGTGAGGTAATTATTTATGAAAAAAATTTTAGGGTTGATGTTAGCGACAGGGTTAACATTTTCTGTAACATGTACTGCGGTTAAAGCAGAAACACCCGCTACTGTTACTAAACAAAAAAGTGTTACCCAAAAAAAAGCGGGAGGAAGTAAGGTGAACAAAAACGTTATTCCGGAAGCAGTGGTTAAAATCGGTAAACCAGGGAAGTACGCAGTGATACAAACCTCAAAAGGCGACATTATCTGCGAATTATTCCCGAATACCGCACCCGGGACTGTGGAAGTAATCTCAGGCCTCGCAACGGGTACTCGTGAATGGTACGACCTGAAAACCAGTACATGGGTTAAACGCCCGTTTTATGACGGGTTAATCTTTCATCGCGTAATCCCGGAGTTTATGATTCAACTTGGTTGTCCGCGGGGTAACGGTACTGGTGATCCTGGATTCAGGTTCCGTGACGAATTTTCGCCGGAAGTTAAGTTTGACCAACCGGGACGGTTAGCCATGGCAAACAGCGGGCCGGATACTAATGGCAGCCAGTTATTTATCACCGAAGTCCCCACCCCGTGGCTTGACGGGAAACATACAATCCTTGGACAGGTGGTGGTTGGGATGGACATCGTAACCGCAATTACGCGGGTGGAACGCGACCAGCGGGATAAACCGTTAAAAACGATTACTATTAAAACATTCCGCGTATACGACGTACCCGCAAAAAAAGGTGGTACAAAGTAGTTATTAAGCCAGTATGTATATAGTTAAAGACAGGGGTTGGGTGTAGAATGATAGACACAAAAAAATGTTCGGTCCAGGAAATTGTTGATAACGTAAAAACAAATAAAGTTTCACCTTCGGAAGTGGTCGGAACGTATCTCGCACGGGTAAAGGATACAAATCCTAAACTAAACGCTTTTGTTGAAGTATTTGAGGACAGTATTTCTTCGCGGGTGAAAGAACTTGAATCCAAACTCGCTGATAACCCAAAAACACTTGGCGCGCTTGCCGGTGTGCCTATAGCAATCAAGGATAATATCGCGATCAAAGGCAAACTTTGCACATGTGCATCCAAGATTATGCAGGGGTATGTCTCGCCGTATAACGCAGAGATTATTAACCGCCTGGTAGCCGCGGATGCGATCCTCGTCGGGAGAACTAATATGGATGAGTTCGCAATGGGTTCCTCCACTGAAACATCGTTTTATGGTATCACGCGTAATCCATGGGACCTGGACTCCATACCCGGAGGGTCAAGCGGCGGTAGTGCAGCGGCGGTTGCTTCAAAGATGGTACCCCTAGCAATCGGGAGTGATACCGGCGGAAGTATCCGGCAACCAGCATCCTGCTGCGGAATCTCAGGGTTAAAACCTACCTACGGGCTTGTTTCACGCTACGGCTTATTCGCTTTTGCATCCTCACTTGACCAAATTGGCCCGTTTGCAAATAGTATCCCCGACCTTGCGTTATTACTTAACGTTATTGCGGGACATGATACCAAAGATTCTACGTCAGTAGATATGCAAACCCCGGATTATGTTGATGCAATACAAAAATCAGGTGATGTGATAAAAGGGTTGAAGATAGGGTTACCAAAAGAATATTTTATTTCCGGGATTGATAAAGAAGTTGAAACCTCAGTACGTAACGCAGTGAAAGTATTGGAATCACTTGGCGCGGAAGTTGTGGAAGTGTCTCTCCCCCATACAGAATACGCATTGGCGGTATATTATATAATCGCACCCGCGGAAGCCAGTGCTAACCTCGCGAGGTATGATGGTATAAGGTTCGGATACCGCAGTAAAGACGCTGCTGACCTCCTGGAATTATACGAGAAATCAAGGGGTGACGGTTTTGGCCCGGAAGTTAAACGCCGGATCATGCTTGGTACATACACTCTATCGTCGGGATACTACGACGCGTATTATCTTAAAGCACAAAAAGTGCGGACGTTGTTACGCCAGGATTTTGAGAACGCGTTTAAACAAGTAGACGTCATAATAACGCCCACCTGCCCAACCGCAGCGTTTAAGATCGGTGCGAAGATGGACGATCCGTTACAGATGTATTTATCTGATATATTCACAATCTCGTGTAACCTCGCGGGGATTCCGGGGTTAAACATCCCCTGCGGGTTCTCAGGTAACGGGTTACCGATAGGGATGCAGGTATTCGGCAAACATTTTGATGAAGTTAAAGTGTTGCAAACAGCGTATGCGTATGAGCAGCACCGCGGATGGGCGTTTCCCGGGATGAAAGTATAGATAGAAGGAATTTAAGATTTATTATGAACACACTAAACTATAAACCAACAATCGGGCTTGAAGTACATGTTCAGGTGAAGACAGTATCAAAACTTTTTTGCGGGTGCTCAACAGAATTCGGGGCGGAACCCAACCACAACATCTGCGCGGTATGCACAGGCCAGCCCGGTGTATTACCGGTAATGAACAAAAAAGCTGTGGAGTTTACTATAAGAACAGGATTAGCGTTGGGATGTTCAATCTCTGAACATTCAGTTTTTGCGAGAAAACAATACTTTTACCCTGACCTCCCAAAGAATTATCAGGTATCCCAGTACGAACTACCGTTGTGTATAAAAGGTTCTGTAACCCTACCCTCCACGGGTAAGCGTATAGGTATTACAAGGGTACACCTTGAAGAAGACGCGGGGAAGTTATTACACGCTATTGGTGCGAGAGAACTTGAGTATTCATTAGTAGACCTTAACCGTACGGGTATTGGGTTAATGGAAATAGTTTCTGAACCCGACATTACCTCCGCGGATGAAGCGGTTGAGTATCTCACTACACTAAAAAGTATCCTGCGGTACATTGACGTTTCTGACTGTGACATGGAAAAAGGTACTTTACGGTGTGACGCAAATATTTCTATCGCAAAACCTGGCGATGAACTAGGGACTAAGGTTGAGATTAAGAACATGAACTCGTTTAAGTCATTACACACAGCATTACTCTACGAAATAGTAAGACAAAACGAAACATTATCCTCCGGAGGTAAGATTATCCAGGAAACGCGGTTATGGGATACCGATATTAATGAAACAAAATCTATGCGGAGTAAAGAATTTGCGCATGATTACCGCTACTTCCCGGAACCCGACCTCGTACCGTTTAAACCTTCCCGGGAATGGGTAACCGAAATAAAAACCTCCTTACCTGAACTACCGTTAGCAAGAAAATCTCGGTTTGTTAAAGAATACGGGCTTAACGACTACGACGCCGGGGTACTTACTGCGGAGAAAGCGTTAGCTGATTATTTTGAGGAAACAGTTACTTCCTGCGTAAAACTTGGGCTTAACAATAATGATGCGGCTAAACCCGTAACTAACTGGATCACCACTGACCTCCTTGGGTATCTTAACACCAACAAAAAAGATATTTCCTTAAGCCCCGTTACTGCAGTAAACCTCGCGGGGCTCATAAAACTTCTTACCGACGGCACGATCTCCGGTAAAATCGCGAAAACCGTATTCACCGAAATGTGCAATACCGGCGGGAAACCGGAAGATATCGTTAAATCAAAAGGGTTAGTACAGATATCTGATGAATCCGCAATCCTGAAGTTAGTTATCGAAGCGATTAATGAAAACCCAAAAGCCGTTGCTGAATTTAAGGCAGGTAAAGAACGCGCGGTATTCGCTATTGTCGGAGCGGTAATGAAAAAATCGCAGGGTAAGGCTAACCCCGCGGTTGTAAATAAATTGATAAAAGAAAATATTTAATGAAGCTTGGTGTGATAAGTGATACCCATGGAAGTACGGATACACTCTCCCGCGTGGTAGAACGGTTTGTTAACCACCACAAAGTTGATGTTATAATTCATCTTGGTGATGAACATACAGACATTAATGAATTACCTGATAAACTACCGGTTCCTGTTCATACCGTCCCCGGGATTTATCATAAGGATTATTTAAACCCTAAAGTATCAAACCGTAAGATTGTAGAGTTCAACGGATACAAAGTTTTGTTATCCCACACGCCAAACTCTACCACCCACGACCTGCCGGGAGATTTAAGGATTGATGATGTTACGCGTAACCGCGAAGTTAATGCTGTGTTCTACGGGCATAAACATATCCCTGCGGTTGAACTCCGCGGAAGTATTGTATGGCTAAACCCAGGGCATTTGAAACCGTCGGATAACCGCGGGTATCCTATGTCCTACGCTGTAACTGATATTCTTGAGACAACAGTGAATTATACGATATACTGTTTTGACAACGATGAAGTCCTGCAGGAGTTGGAGGTACAAAAATGAGTAACAAAAAACTTACACGCAGAGAATTCTTAAAAACTGTAGCACAAGCGGGTCTCACCGCAGCGATAACCAGCCCACTGTCAGTATTCGCAGCAGAGAAAAAGAAAAAAACTAAACCCCAACCCGCAGAAAAAAACATGGGGGCAGTGGTTAACGTAACAAAAAATGCGGAACCCGGAGAACTTATCCGTCAGTGTATAACTCTGATGGGCGGGATGGAAAAGTTTGTGAAAAAGGGTGATGTTGTGGTTATCAAACCCAACATTGGGTTCGATCGCACACCGGAACTCGCGTGCACCACAAACCCGGAAGTTGTCGCAGAACTTATAAAACTCGCGTACTCCGCTGGTGCAAAGAAAGTTGTGATGCTCGACCGCCCGTGTTCACGAGCGGAGGACTCCTACAGAAATTCCGGAATTGAGAAAGCTGCGCGTGATGCCGGTGCGGAAGTTAAGTTTGTAACCAAAAGTATGTATATAAACACCGCAATCCCAGGCGGTGTGGCCTTAAAAGAATGGCCTTTTGTGAAGGATATTCTCGAATGTAACGCCTGGATCAACGTTCCTATAGCAAAACATCACGGGTTTACTAAATTATCGTTAGGGATAAAAAATTATCTTGGTATCGTCGGGGGTAACCGCGGGTTATTCCATTCGAACATGCACCCCTGGCTTGCAGACCTTTGTTTGGTTACTAAACCTAAACTTGTGGTGATGGACGCCGTACGTGCGAGGTTACGTAATGGCCCCAGCGGTGGTATGCCGGAGGATGTTGAACAATGGGATACCGTTGCGATGTCAACAGACATCGTGGCGGTTGATGCGTATACCGCTACGTTGTTTAAGTACAAACCTGAGGAGATCGGGTATATAAAAGAAGCGTATGACCGCGGGCTTGGCGAGATGGACCTCGCTAAGGTTAACGTCGTGATAAAGGATTTTGGGAAGAAGTGAAGACCATACAGTTCCGGCGGATAGTACAGTTATTATCCTTTACGGTATTTACCATACTATTCTTCTTTGGTATACCCTATGCGTTCCAGTCAAACATTATTTCTTTCACCCCAGTATTTGCGGTAATGTCTACAAATAATATTTTATCCATACTGATAACTTTTTTGATAATTATTTCAGTTTTTGGATTAACACTACTCTTTGGCCGTGTGTACTGCGGATGGATATGCCCGTTGGGCAGCATATCTGACTTTCTTTGGTGGACGGATTTAAAGAAACGCTATGTTCTGCATTACCCTAAATTCAAATATTATGTATTACTCTTTTTAGTTGGGTTAACTTTTTTGGGTATCCAACTTTTTTGGTGGTTCGAACCCGTCACGCGTATATATCGCGGGATTACGGGGTTCACCACAGGATTCCCTACCGGAGTTATGGAAGTAACATTCCTCCACTGGGCGGGGTTAGCGTTATTTCTTGTGGTTCCGCTGTTAAACATCTTCTCAAAGAGGTTATGGTGCAAAACCTTTTGCCCGTCAGGCGCGGGTTACGCATGGCTAACAAAGTTTAGTAGGTACAAACTTACTATCGAGAATGAAAAGTGTATACGCTGTGAACGCTGTATAAAAGTATGCCCCGTAAACACTATAGAAAAAGAAATGTATGTGCTTAACCCGTCAGAATGCGTTAACTGCCGTCTCTGCGCAGAAACGTGCCCTACAAAAGCTATAAAATATTCTGCACTAAAAAATGATGATTCTGATAAGCCAAAGGTTGCGATTACCCGCCGTGAGTTCATAGGGTCGGTAGCAACGGGTATTGCTGCGGGGATTGTATTAAAACATATCCCCGGATGGAACCGCAGGAGAAGTGTTTCCCTCCGCCCACCGGGTGTTGCGGATGATGAAGACTTTGAAAAAAAGTGTATCCGCTGCGGTGCGTGTTTCCAGGTATGTCCTACTAAAGGATTACATCCGGAAGTTGGGAACGGGCTGACATCGTTTTATATTCCGCGGTTTATCCCCCGGGTAGGGTATTGCGCGTACTCATGCATTAAATGCGGGAAATCGTGTCCCACCGGAGCAATACCTAACCTCAAATTGGTTGATAAACAAAACACAGTGATTGGTACCGCTGTGATTGACTATGAACGATGCATCAAATGCTTGATCTGTGAAGAAATGTGTCCTATTCCGGAGAAAGCTGTGAGGATTCGCGCAGTAAAGCCTATGGACGAACCTTATGTCATACCTGATTTATGTATTGGCTGCGGGATCTGCGAGAACGCGTGTCCCGTAGAAGGTAACGCTGCAATCCGCGTTATCCGCGCATAACAATAATTCGAATATTTGAATGCACTCCTGCAATAATGATATAATTCACGAGTAACCAATGATAACAGTTGATAAGTTACCTCAACAGTTAAATAAGAAAGGACGTTGGGAATGGGAGTACTAAACAATTTTTCGCTGAAAGGAAAAACCGGGATCGTTACCGGCGGAGCAGGGATTTACGGCCGCAGTATCGTCGAAGGTTTATGTGAAGCCGGAGCGGGTATAATCATTGCCTCACGTGATATTGAAAAAAGTAAGAAGTTCGCGAAAGAGTATAAAAAGAAGAAGTACAAAATTTATCCCTACCAACTCGACCTCTCGGTAAATAACAGTATCCTCAACTTTACCGCGGAGATAGCGAAAGATTTCAAGAAACTTGACTTTTTGGTCAACAACTCGGTCCTCCGCTCTATGTGGCGTTTGGACGATGATATTGCTAAGTGGGAACAATCAATGGCGGTAAACGCAACGGGAACGTTCTCGCTTACCCGCGAAGTTGCGAACCTGATGATCCGCAGGAAAGTTAAGGGTAGTATCCTCAATATCGCGTCAATCCAGGGTATTGTCGGGCCGGACCTCTCATTATACGAAGGCACGCCGATGGAAGGTATTCTCCCCCCGGACTATTTCTTTCATAAAGCCGGCTTAGTTAACCTCACGAAATACTTTGCTGCGCAGTACGGAAAGTATGGTATCCGGGTTAACAGTATTGCACCGGGCGGGTTCTTTAATAACCAGGATAAAACCTTTGTTACGCGTTACTGCAAACGCACATTCCTTAACCGCATGGCTGATATCAATGATATTAAAGGCGCAATTGTTTTCCTGGTCTCCGACGCATCAGGGTATGTCACAGGTACGAATCTTATGGTAGATGGGGGGTATACAGCGAAATGAAAAAGATCTTAATCGTTGGCGGCGGCGGGATCGGTGAACGCCATATACGGTGTTTTATAGCAACAAAAAAAGCGGTAGTTTATGTATGTGAACCCAACCCCTCGAGGTTGGAACAGTTAAAACAAAAGTATGCGGTCAAAAACGTATACACAGATTTTAGGAAAGTTGATTTACGCCAGTTTGACGGTATTTTACTTGCCACACCGCCGAATTATCATATTCCAATGGCAACCCGCTGCGCGGAAGAAGGCATCCCGTTTTTGTTGGAGAAACCTTTATCCCTCGATTTCAATGGCGTGGATAAACTTAAATCCATAGTCCATAGAAAACGCCTACCCTGCGGGGTTGCGTATGTCAGAAGAAGCCAGATGTCATACAAAACTTTGAGAAAGTACGCGTTATCCGGCAAAATCGGTGAGCTCAAAATGGCACGCACAAACTTTTCGCAGGACTATACTAAGTACCGCCCGGATTACCAGCGTATCTATTACGCATACGAAAACATGGGCGGCGGGTGTATACTCGATGCAGCAAGCCATATCGTTAATCTCATAGAATGGATATTAGGATCGCCAAAACAGGTTACTGCTATGTACGACAAGATGGTCCTCCGTAAAGTTGAGTGTGAAGACACTGTTGCGCTGCTTATTAGATTTACAAAAAACAGTGCGGTTGCTGATATTTTCCAAAACCAGTTCCAGAAACCGTTCGCAGCTGATGTTGAAATCGTAGGTACAAAAGGAAATCTTTTATTTCATGCAACCAAAACGACGCATACAATTTTGTATTCAAATACTGATGATTCAAAGTGGCACGTGCTGAAACATTTCAATGTCACAGCAGATGAACCTTTCATCGCACAGGCAAACGATTTTATTGCCGCGATTGATGGTAAACGCGCGTTCCCTACATCCCTCTCTGACGCAGAATCCACTTTACGCGTATGCCTCGCTGCTAAATCGTCACAGCGTTCCGGAAAGTTTGTAAACCTATGACAAGTACCCGCAAAATATTCAAGCTCGGAATCATCGGGCATAGCCCGGGGAACGGCCATCCATACTCGTGGAGCGCAATCTTTAACGGGTATGACAAAAAAGAAATGGCTAAATGCCCGTTTCCCGTAATCCCGCAGTATCTCGGGGAACAGAACCCGCGGACAATGTGTATACCTGACGCTAAAGTTACTCACATATGGACACAGGATAAACGGGAGTCTCAAAAAATTGCTGATGCGTCATTAATTGCGAATGTTATCACCAACCTTGATGATATGATAGGCGCGGTGGATGGCGTAATCCTTGCCCGTGACGACGGGAATACTCATTTAAAGTACGGCGAGCGGTTTATCCGAATGAACATCCCGATACTTATAGACAAACCGTTAGCTACGTCATTACCGGACCTAAATAAGTTTGAACAGTATTATTCCCGCGGAAAGCTAATAATGTCCTGTTCAAGCATGCGGTACGTAAAAAATATTTTAAACGCAAAACCTAAACTTGGCAGTATTCTCACTGCCACCGCAATGGTTCCTAAATACTGGAACACATATGGTATCCACGCAATTGACGGTGTATGCAGTATTATGGGTTACGATGTGGAATATGTACAGAACTTGGGGAAGGATGAAGAACATATAATCTATCTGCGTTATAAGAACGGCAGCCACGCGGTCCTGCAGTGTTTCAAAAATACCGTGCCGGCAATGCATTTTACGTTTTACGGTACGAAAAACAATCTTGTCCTGACAACAACAGACTCGTTCTCATCATTCAAAGCGATGCTGGTAGATTATGTTGAAATGTTGAAAACACGGAAATTACCGTTTAACCATCGGGATACATTTATAAGTATAAAAATATTGATAGCCGCGGAACTATCGCGGGAACGTAACGGCAAAGTTGTGAAATTAACCAGTATCTAACTAAGTTAAAGAAAGGGTTTTTTATGAAAATATATATTACAGGATTCCCTATGGCGGGGCAACGCGAATTGTTCTCCACCTTATGCGGTACACCGATTGAAAAGTTAAACCAAACACCGATGGAAATCCATCTCGGCAGTACAGTTGTGCGTGACCCCCGGCTTGATGTTTTATCTAAGATGTATAACCCGAAAAAAACAACGGCAGTAAAAATTGATTACAACCTTCTCCCCGACTACACTACCCAGGGCGGGCCGATAACGACAATGATTATGTCAAATCTAAGAAACGCGGATGTTCTCTGCTGGACCGCGGGTGAAGCATCCGCCATTGCGGATACGTCAAACTTTATATCTGACCTCATAATCGCTGACCTTGGGTTGGTCGAAAAACGGGTAGAAACACTTGCGAAAGATGTTAACCCAAAGACCGCATCAACCCGCGGGAAGGAAAAGGCGGTACTGGATATCTGCAAAAAAACATTAGATGAAGGCAAGTTATTATCCTCCCTTAAATTTGACGATGAACAAGCTAGAGTACTTGTGAACTATCAACTATTAACCCGTACGCCTGTACTGGTAATCGTGAACACCGAAAAAGATGAGACCGCAATAAATACTGTGATCACGCAGTTATCAACATTGTACCCGTCCGTAACATTTATACCGATGAATGTGAAATTGGAACAAGAAATTTCGGGGCTTGACCCGGAAGACCGAGGTACGTTTATGAAAGAACTCGGGGTTACCGAACCTGCGGTTGATAAAATGACACGATTAACCTACGCAAAGCTGGGGTTGATACAGTTTTTCACCGTTGGACCGGATGAAGTACGCGCGTGGGCAATCCCGAAAGGTGCATTAGCACCGGTAGCTGGACGGACTATACATTCCGATATTGAGAAAGGCTTTGTCCGTGCGGAAATGATGAAATACGCTGAGCTTATTGAAGCAAAGACGGAACAAGTGTTGAAAGATTCTGGCAAGTTTTACGTTAAAGGACGTGACTACGTTGTCGAAGACGGTGATATCCTAAACTTTTTGTTTAACGTATAACATACCACAAAAATGTCGGGCTGAGGCAGTAGCTTAGACATTTCTGTCTTTATGGAAAATAATTACGTTTGGGTTTATTATAAAGTAAAATAATAAGTGGTTAAATTAGCATTAGAAGGAGTTTTTCAATGGTAGACAAAATGATTAGAGTTGGTGTCATTGGCTGCGGTAAAATTTCAGGGATATATTTCAAGAACATTAAAACATACAGCTTTTTAGAAGTTGCAGCCTGTGCGGACCTAAACATGGCCGCCGCACAGAATGCTGCACAAGCATATGCTATCCCTAAAGCGTGTACACCGCAGGAATTACTCGCTGATCCAAGTATTGATATTGTACTTAATTTAACAGTCCCAAAAGCACATGGCGAGATTGCGTTCGCTGCGGTTAATTCTGGAAAAAGTGTGTACAACGAAAAACCGTTAACTGTCTCACGTGAAGACGGGAAGGCGTTATTAAAACTTGCGAAACAAAAAAAGGTGCTGATTGGCTGCGCGCCGGATACTGTCCTTGGAGGCGGGATACAAACATGCCGTAAACTTATCGACGACGGTGTTATTGGCTCACCGGTAGGAGCGACAGCGTTTATGCTTGGGCACGGGCCTGAAGGATGGCATCCGAACCCCGAGTTTTTTTATCAGGTAGGAGGCGGGCCGATGTTTGATATGGCACCGTACTATTTAACTACATTGGTAACACTGCTTGGCCCGGTTGTAAGTGTTATTGCGAAAGCGAAAATAACGTTTCCTGAACGCACAATCACGAGCCAGCCAAAAGCCGGACAAAAGATTGTTGTTGAAATACCAACACATATAGTCACTATCCTAAATTTTGTGAATGGCGCAGTAGGGACTTTAATCACAAGTTTTGACGTATGGAAATCCACGTTGCCAAGAATCGAAATCTATGGTTCTGAAGGCAGTATGTTAGTCCCTGACCCTAATACGTTCGGCGGGCCGATAAGTATATTTAAACCAGGGGATAAGGAATGGACACCAAAAGAGTTAACTCATGGGTATCAGGTTAATTCCCGCGGGCTTGGTGTTGCAGACATGGCATATGCGTTACTTAATAAAAAACATAAACACCGTGCAAACGGGAAAATTGCATACCACGTATTGGACATTATGCACGCAGCACATGAGTCATCAGAAAAAGGCAAGGTTGTGAAACTAAAATCGCAGTGTGATCGCCCGTTACCGATGCCGATGACACTGGAACCCGGAAAGTTTGAAATATAGGTTATAAGGAGGGTTAAGTTATTTATGGCACGGCTAGTAACACTATTCACAGGGCAGTGGGCGGACTTAACATTTGAAACCATATGTAAGAAAGCCGCAGAGTTCGGGTACGACGGACTGGAACTCGCCTGCTGGGGTGACCACCTCGACGTGTTCAAAGGCGCGGAAAGTAAAACTTACTGCCAGGAAAAAGTTAAAACCTTGAAGAAACACGGGCTTATCGTCAAAGCGATCTCCAACCACCTCGCAGGACAGCTTATCTGCGACCCAAATAATGATCACCGGTCAGATGGATTCGCACCGAAAAACTGCCAGGGTAACCCCGATAAAAAACGCGCGTGGGCAGTGGAATCCATGAAAAACGCTGCGGTAACCGCAAAAAATCTTGGGATTGACACGGTTTGCGGATTCACCGGGTCACCGATTTGGCATATGCTTTACGCTTTCCCACCGGTAACACAGGCGGATATAGATAAAGGCTTCGAGTACTTCGCGGAACTCTGGAACCCTATTCTTGATGTATTCAAAAAAAACAAGGTGCGGTTTGCGTTGGAAGTACACCCCACAGAAATCGCGTTTGATATTATCACAGCAAAACGCGCTTTAAAAGCGATTGACAACCGTCCTGAGTTTGGGTTCAACTTCGACCCGTCCCACCTGCACTGGCAAGGAATGAATCCCTCACGGTTTATCGAAGAGTTCAGCGACCGTATTTACCATGTGCATATGAAAGACGCGATTGTAACGCTTGACGGTTATTCCGGGATATTATCCTCGCATCTTGACTTCGGTGCAGCACATCGCGGATGGGATTTCCGTTCGCTCGGGCATGGCAGTGTGAACTTCGAAGAAATTATACGTATGCTTAATCGCATAAACTATACCGGCCCATTGTCAGTTGAATGGGAAGATTCCGGGATGAACCGTGAACACGGGGCAAAAGAAGCCTGTGCGTTTGTGCGAAAGATTGGCTTCACACCGTCAAACCTTGCATTCGACGCGGCATTCAGTAAAAAATGAATAAATATATTCGAAAGCAGGTAGCCTAACATGGGGTTCTTGTTAGGATACGATATCGGTACTTCAGCTGTAAAAGTTTCACTTATAGATACTGATGGTAAACTCATAGCTTCAGCAACATCACCAGCAGAGAATGAACTCACAATTTCATCGCCACACACCGGTTGGGCGGAACAACACCCTGAACTCTGGTGGAAACATACTGTTGAAGTAACGCATATATTACATAACAAAGTTGGGGCTAAACTTAACAATGTAAAAGCTATAGGTTTATCCTACCAAATGCACGGGTTGGTATTGTTAGACAAAAAAAGTAATGTCTTACGTCCCTCAATTATCTGGTGCGACAGCCGCACTAATATAATTGGCATCCGTGCAGCGAATAGTATCGGGCATAAAAAGTGTTACGAACATCTTTACAACCTCCCCGGCAATTTTACGGCATCAAAACTCGCATGGGTACGCGCGTATGAACGCACAGTTTTCGAGAAAACACATAAATTTATGTTCCCCGGCGACTACATAGCATATAAACTTACAGGTGAACTAAACACCACTATTCCAGGCCTGTCCGAAGGAATGTTCTGGGATTACAAAACCTGTGGTCTCGCGAAATTTATTTTTAACTACTACAACATTCCATTGGATTATGTCCCTCCTGTGGTACCGGTTTTTGGTAGGCAAGGAACTGTTTCTATTACCGCTGCTAAAATGATGGGTATCCCCGCGGGAATACCGTTAACCTACCGTGGGGGTGACCAGCCAAACAACGCGTTGTCATTAAACGTGCTTAACCCCGGCGAAATTGCAGCAACTGCAGGCACTTCCGGTGTTATCTGCGGTGTTAATAAGAATATTAGATACGACCCAAAATCTAGGGTAAATATTTTTGCGCATGTAAATTATACAGCTGAACATCCAAACTACTGCGCATTACTTTGTGTCAATGGTACAGGTGTACTTAACAGCTGGTTAAGAAACGAGCTGTTTAACGTATCTAATAATAAGTTTGGGTATAACGAGATGAACACCATTGCTGCAACGGTACCTCCCGGCGCTGGCGGAGTTATCACAATACCGTTTGGTAACGGCGCAGAACGCACACTGGAAAACCTAACCACAGGAACTTATTTTACAGGAATAAATTTTAATCTCCACACAAAAGCGCATATCATACGTTCCGCGCAGGAAGGTATTGTTTATGCGTTATACAACGGGATAGGCCTCATGCACGAAATGGGTATAAACGTGAAAAAAGTACGTGCGGGGTATGCTAATATGTTCCTCAGCCCTGTTTTCCGTGAAACCTTTGCGACAATGACAAACTCAACGGTAGAACTTTATAATACTGATGGCGCACAGGGCGCTGCCCGCGGTGCGGGTATCGGCGCAGGAATATATAGTTCGTTCAAAGACGCGTTTACAGGGTTAAAACGTATACTCGTAGTTGAACCTAATCCCAAAAACCGTGCAGTGTTGATGGCAACTTACTATAACTGGAAAAAAGTACTTTCCCGTATAATAACAAAATAATAAATTTAGTTTAAAAAATACTTAACCGAGTAACTGTTTATCGATTTCCGGGATTTCAACAACCTTACCGCCGGAACGCATGGATTCCGCTGCAGCACAGCCAACCGCTACTGAATGTCTCCCGGCAATAACCGGTGCAACAGGTTCTTTTCCATCCAATATCATATCAACAAAGTCTTTACAGATAGTCGGGTCCGCACCGCTATGCCCGCCCTGTGCAGGTTTTATTGTGTGAGTACGGTCAGCTAATGTCTTCCACGATTTACCTTTTCTGAATTTAACCCATACTTTCATCTCGGGTTCCGAATTTTCCATTGATCCTTCAGTACCGATGAACACGTAGTTACGGTGATAATCCGGCGTAAAATGGCATTGCAGGTATGACGCTTTCACTCCGTTCGCAAGTTCCATAATAACAACATTATTATCCTCGATATCAACTTCTTTCCGGAACGCGCATTGCGCGCGGCGCGGAGTAGCGTACGGGTCGTTACATTTATCGAGTTCTTTACAATTAGGACAAGTTAAGTCATTAGGTTTATCCCCGCCATAGAAGTCAAGGCTGCCGAAAGCAGAAACTTTTTTGCCGTACGACCCTGTGATCCAATGGATGATATCAATATCATGCGACCCTTTTTGTAACAGTAATGACGTCGCATTTTCCTGTTTTGCATGCCAGTCATGGTAATAATAATCCCCGCCTAACCCTACAAAATGACGGACCCAAACGGCCTTGATTTCGCCAAGAACGCCGCTGTCGGCAATATCTTTCATCGTACGGAAGATGTTCATGTACCGCATGTTAAACCCTACCATCATACGATTACCCGATTTTTTCCACGCGCGGAGGATACGGTCACACCCGGGGATTGTTATCGCCAATGGTTTTTCACAAAAAACGTGTTTCCCCGCATCAAGTGCAGCAACGGCTTGTTCTTCATGCAAGAAGTCCGGTGTGGTGATAGCTATTGCGTCGATATCCTTATTCTCCAACATCTGACGGTAATCTTTATATGTTTTCGCGTCAGGATTAACGTTGGTTTTGAACGACTCAATACTTTTGTCATTAATATCCGCTCCCGCAACAACAACTGATCTTCCATTAGGTTGATGCCAGTGTTTTGCAATCCCGCCGCGGCCAACTAACCCTATCATCCCGATCCTTAACTTTTCCATTTTGAGTAAGTATCCTTTCATCAACTTTTTTTGTAAAATACATAACATAATGTTATGAATGTATTTAATTATATATGAATTGAAAGGATAATGTAAACAAATGGATAGACATTATGATGTTATAGTACTCGGCGGCGGGCCCGGTGGTTTTTCCGCAGCAATTGCTGCAGCGAAGAACGGTGCAAAAACATTGCTTGTCGAACGTTATGGCTTCCTCGGGGGTATGGCTACAGCTGGCCTGGTTAACCCGTTTATGTCCTACCGCACAAAAACGAAACTTTTAACCTCCGGTGTGTTCAATAATATGCTTGACCAGCTGCGCACACGCGGGGCGTTGCATACGCTTAACCAAATATTTGATGATGAGGCAATGAAAATCTTACTTGATGACATGGTTCGTGATGCCGGTGCAACCATACTTTTCCATGCTTACTTCAGCGATGTAAAAATGAACGGCAATAAAATTGATGCGGTGTACGTAGAAACAAAGTCTGGACGTTTGGAACTTACCTCAAAAATATTTATTGACTCAACTGGCGATTGTGACCTTGCATACCGCGCAGGAGCGGAGACGGAATACGGACGGAAAGAAGATGGAGCAGCACAACCGATGACATTATGTTTTCGTGTTGCCGGTGTTGAACTAGGCCTTGAACGAAAAGCGTTAGCGTTACACCTGATTGATATTTTTCTAAAAGCAAAAGAAGATAAAGTTATTGATCATCCCCGCGAAAACGTATTAATGTTCGAAACTATGCAACCCGGGGTGTATCATTTTAATACAACCCGCGTGGTTATGAAGAAAGGTACTGACGCGGAAGACCTTACCGCTGCGGAACTCGAGGCACGTAAGCAGGTCAAGGAATTATTTTTATTGTTCAAATCAAAATCGCCGTACTTCAAAAACGCGTACCTTATTAAGACCGCGGCACAGATCGGTGTGCGGGAAACCCGCCGTGTGATAGGTAAGTATATACTAACAGAAGACGATGTACTGCAGGCACACAAGTTTGATGATGCCATAGCGCGTAGTAATTACAGTATTGATATCCACAGCCCTACAGGCACGGGAACTGTTATCAAACGCGTACCTACGGGAGAATACTATGAAATCCCGTACCGTTGTATCGTCCCGCATAAAGTGGATAATCTTCTCATAGGCTGCCGTGGGATAAGTTCCACACACGAAGCGCATTCGTCATTGCGTATTATGCCTGTAGTATCCGGTATTGGCGAAGCCGCAGGCGTTGCCGCTGCGATGTGCGTGAAGCAAAACATTGCACCGTCACAACTTGATGGACGTGAACTCAGAAAAAAAGTATTTGATGACTAAGGTTGTACCTGTTGTTTTTGTAATTGTTGAACTTTTTTGTTATACAACCCCTGGGATCCGATGACCAGCGGAGCTTTATCGCCGTCAATTTTGATTAATTCAGCAATAGGGTCTTCACGTAATCTCAGGAATTTGAACCCATAAAATATTGCGCGTTTTGAGATCAACTTCTTTTCTTTCTTTGACGGTTTACCGTTATTCTCAGCACGCAACTTTTCATTTTCTTCCTTAATTATTTTATTCTGTACATCAGCATCAGCGTTATGTTTCCTTCGTTCAGCTGCCAGCTGCGGAGCTGAGGTACACATCGCAAGTAAGGGTTCCATCTTAACCTTTGGAGAAGTTGAATGCGTAAAAAATACAGTACCATCATCATCTTTGGTAATCAACCCCGTATGCCCCACCCATTTACCGTTAGGGTCTTCATCATACCCTCTTACGATGTTAACAAAATCGCCTGCCTGGAGTTTGTTAATAATACCGGGGACCGAGTCGTACGGGATGTAGTACCATGTAAGGTTAAGTTTCGCGATATCCACGTCAATACCGTACTGTTTCTTAAAAAATTTTGCTTTATCGTACTCGCTGCATACCGATACAGCTTTATCCCCGATGAGTTCCATTGTTACGTCCTCAACCAGCCATGAGTTATTGTTATCCCAGTCAAGTTCGGTATAATGGTTTCGCGCGAGAGTACTTATTTCACCGTTTTTATATCGTATCCTCTGGAGAAACGCAAAAAAACTTGGCCAGTCCCAGCCTAACGCCATAGCGTATGTGTGTTCGGAATACACAACACAATCGCTTTCTTCAAGTTTAAACAACGGATCCGAGTCATAAAGTTCAAACGGGTACTCACCCAATAAAAAAATGTTGTACGGCTGCCCAAGGTTTTTCCGTGCGATATGCTGTATCCGTTTTCTAAGGTCAGGGATTGATACCTGTAAATATCCGAGGTATTTATCAAGTTCTTTATTAGTAAACTGATAAATCGGTTTTGCTTCCATCATGCTCAATTCATCCGGGGAAAGGTTGGCTTTAACCGCTAACCCCATCTGCTGCTGTGATAAAGACACTTTTTTGAGTACCTTCTTTGTTCCCGCGCAAGAGGATAGTATCAGCGCTGTTGCTGCAAGTAAAAATATTACCAAAATCCCGTACTTACCCGTAATCTCCATACTTTCTTTTCCCCGTCCTTCCCATTCTTTACCTTTACAATTGTTTTATAAAACCTTATATTATCATATTACAAACATTAAATTTAGTGTTATAATGTTTTATAAATACTGTTTTGATTTTATTAAAATGAGGTTTATTAAGCCAATGAAAAAACTCAATAACCCGGATAATGTTAATACTTTGATGAACGCTTCAAAATCTACCGCCATATTTTTTTCGTTGAGCTACTGTCCTTACTGTAACATGTTCCGCCCTGTATTTCAGGAATATGCGGATAATTTTGGAGATACTTACGAATTTGTTGAGGTTATTCTTGACGATGACGCGTGTCCGTTATGGGATGAGTATGGGATTAAGGTTACACCTACTGTTCTTATATTTAAGAATGGTAAAGTATCCAAACGCGCAGACGGACGCCCTGGGTATGGGCTTGACCGTAAAGCGATGTCAGTACTGTTTCCTAAATAGCTACCGTGAAGATTTAATTGCAAGGATTTTTTACGGGATACGGATTTTAACTATTAACGGTAAATGGTCGGATAGTAATGACGGAACCACACGTTTTTCTGTTATGCCCTTATACAATTCCGGGCTTATTAGAACATAATCTATCCTGATATCAGACTTATCTGCGGGGAATGTGCTGGTTTCACCGGGTTTGGTACCCATAAACGCGTCGGCATAACGGTCCTTGCGCAACCTCTGCGGTTTTTCGCCTAACAGTTCTTCCATCACAGGTGAGTATTCCTGAATATTTACTGTCTGTGTACTTCCTATAACCTTGTGTTTCACTGTTTTATACACTTCTTCATTAAAATCGCCAACCATGATTTTGTATCCTTCAATCCCGGCTGAGATTTTCATTAATTCCTTTGCCTGCAACAACTGTTCTTCTTGTGTTAACCCAAGATGTGTCACTATGAACGTTACTGTTGTTTTACCGATTTCTACTGTTGATATTATACAACCTCGTTGTTCACTAAAATTGTTGAGGTACTCAATTGATGGTAATAAACGGTGTTCATACTTTTTTACGGGATATTTGCTGAGGCACATTACTCCATAAGTATATTTATCCTTAATAACGTTGGGGTTAAACACAGGATGTAAACCCGTATATTTTTTGAGATACGCTACCTGGTCAGTACAATCTTTACTATCAACCATATTCAATACTTCCTGTATTCCAACGAGGTCAGGGTTTTCTGATTTAATAAATTCCGCTATTTTGTCGAGTGTAAATTTATTCTCCGCATCCGCACCATGATGGATGTTATAGGTCATGATCTTTATCTCAGTCCCTGTAACTTGATCATTGCTCATAACGGGTATTATACCTCCAAATAAAAATATTATTATTAATACCGTAAAAACTTTTGAAATACAATTCTTCAACTGTTACCTTCCTCAATTTCATTAAATAATACAGTATTACTGTCACTGTGGTCAATGCCAATTCCCGCGGATTTTCAAGGATATCCTCTATTTTTTATTGTAAAATTATATTAACTATATTTCATAGGAGAATTTGTATGTCAAAACAATTTGTTATCGGTGTGGATGTTGGAACATTAAGTGCGCGGGCAGGGATTTTTGACATTACCGGCAAAATGTATGCTAATGAGAAGAAGAATATACAGTTGTGGTATCCTGCAACGGATTATGTAGAACAATCTTCAGAGAATATTTGGAGCGCTGTATGTTACTGCGTAAAACAATGCATTAAAACCTCAGGGGTTAACCCCGAGAACGTAACAGGTATATCCTTCGATGCAACCTGCTCGCTTGTCGCACTGGATAACGCTAACCGCCCGGTGACCGTTTCACCCAGTGGTAAGGCGGAACAAAACATTATTGTTTGGATGGACCACCGTGCAATGGGACAAACTGCAAAGATTAATGCGAAACATCACCGCGTACTGCGGTATGTCGGAGGTAAATTATCGCCGGAACAACAACCTCCTAAACTTATGTGGATAAAAGACAACCTTCCTAAGTCCTGGAATAGAACCGCGAAATTTCTTGACCTCCCCGACTTTTTAACTTACCGCGCTACGGGTAAAGATGTGCGTAGTTTATGTACAACAGTTTGTAAATGGACATACCTTGGGCATGAAGGACGCTGGGATTCTTCATTCTTCAAGCAAGTAGGGTTATATGATTTATTGAAACATAACAAAATCGGTATGGATATCCGCCCGATGGGTGAGTTTATCGGTAACCTCACCCTGATGTCCGCCAAAGAGCTCGGGTTGATGACAACAACAAAAGTTGCGGTAGGTATTATCGACGCGCATGCCGGTGGAGTAGGAACGATCTGGCTTAATGGCGGTACAAAAGTGCCATCACCGCAGAAGTTGAGTTCTATCCTCGCGCTTATCGGCGGGACATCGTCATGCCATATGGCAGTCTCACAAAAACCGTATTTTATCCCAGGTATCTGGGGTCCGTACTACAGCGCAATGATCCCCGGTATGTGGCTGACTGAAGGAGGCCAAAGCGCAACAGGTTCGTTACTCGACCATATTATCCGTGATAATTACCGTTACCCTGAACTTGCGAACCTTGCGAAAAACCACGGGGTTACTGTATACCAGTATCTTAACAGCGTAATCACAAAGTTAGTTAAAAATGCTGGTTCTACGGCTGAGATCACTAAAGATTATCATATACTCCCATATTTCCACGGTAACCGTTCCCCCCGCGCGGACGCTACATTACGCGGGATGGTCAGTGGGTTTTCCCTTGACGATACCATTGAGTCAATAGCAAAAAAGTATTATGCAACGATACAATCAATTGCGTATGGTACAAAACATATAATTGACGAGATGAACTCGCGCGGGTTCAATATAAGAACTATCAACGCCTGTGGCGGCGGGACAAAAAACCCTGTGTGGTTACAGGAACACGCGGATATCACAGGATGCGAGATTGTGTTAACCAAAGAACCGGAAGCTGTCCTTCTTGGTACGGCAATCCTTGCAGCTGTAGGCGCCGGGAAGTACCGGTCTATACTTTCCGCAGCTACTAAAATGTGTAAACCCGGCAAAAAGTATTTACCGAACGTGAAAACACGGAAGTTTCATGCGAATAAGTATGAAGTATTTCAAAAGATGTATATAGATTTTATCGGTTCCCGCAGAATAATGAATCCCGAAAAGTAGGTATTGTAAATATTTTTTAAGGAGTTTTATGGTTACCACAAATTTGTCTGAACAAAAAGATTTTGAGTTACTCACTGCTTGGCTCTCCGACTATCTGGGAGTTATTGATTGCGGCACTACCGGCACGAAACTGCCGTTTTCGTTTGTTTACAACGGTAAAAAGTCTGACTCGTTACTCCAAAACATTCTGGTTGATGTAAAAGTTACGGACTGTGAGAATAAGAAACGTATAACCTTTTCATTCCCCATCCCGGATTCTACGATATTACTCACTTGCGTATTAGTGAAATATACAGATTATCCCATAGTTGAATGGACGTTGTATTTCAAGAATACCGGCACTACTGATTCTGCACTAATTTCCGATATTATGCCGATAAATGCCGGGTTTGGCGTAAGGGAGACAGACCCCGTACCGGAGTTTGTTTTGCACCACCATACTGGTAGTCCGTGCTCTCAAGACGATTACCGCCCGCACCGTACACTTTTGACGAACCGCCAATCCAAACGTATCACTACCTGTGGTGGCCGGTCGGTAAACAGCGACTCGCCTTATTTCAACATCGAATACGCGAACCGCGGTGTAATATTCGCACTAGGGTGGGCAGGACAATGGGCAACAAATTTCTTCGCTACTAATCCAAGAAATCTTAATATCACCGGTGGCCAGGAACTTACGAACTTTAAACTCCTTCCCGGGGAAGAAGTGCGGACGCCAATGGTTGTACTCCAGTTCTGGAATGATGACAGAATCCGTGCGCATAACGTCTGGCGCAGATGGATGCTCGAACACAACATGCCAAAAGATCACGGAAACCCGTTGAAATCAATGACAGAAGGATACAGTGGCCGGCAGTTTGAAGAAATGGACAAAGCTGATACTGCAAGCCAGATATATTTTATCGATCGTTACCTCGAAGAAGGGATTGACATAGATTATTGGTGGATGGACGCAGGCTGGTATCCTATTAAGAAAGATTGGCATGACACCGGAACATGGGAAGTTGACAAAACTCGGTTCCCTAACGGGTTACGCGAAATTACTGATTATGCACATTCAAAAAAACTTAAATCCATAGTTTGGTTTGAACCCGAACGTGTTGCACCGGATACGTGGTTATCTAACATTCATCCTGAATGGTTACTCAGTAGTACCGATGGGAAATGGAAACTGTTGAACCTGGGTAACACAGACGCGCGTGAATGGTGGATAAATCAGGCAGATAAAGTTATTAATGAACAGGGAATAGATTTGTACCGTACCGATTTTAATATGGAACCTCTAAAATATTGGCGTGAAAATGACGCGCCTGACCGCCAGGGAATTACAGAAATTAAATATGTTGAAGGCTTATATTCATATCTTGACGAGCTACAACACCGTCATCCCGGGATGTTGATCGACATCTGTGCGTCGGGCGGTAGGCGTAATGATGTGGAAACACTGCGCCGCGGGGTACCGCTTTGGCGGACGGATTATATCACCAAGCCCCAAGCTCATCAGCAATGCACGTATAGCATATCGTTTTGGATACCGTATCATGGTACCGGCGGATTTGCTAAAGATAGTGATTACCTTATGCGCAGCATTATCTCCTGTCCAAGTATGAATTATATTTACGATATGCGTGACAAAACATTGAATTACAACGATATCCGTAAATGGCACGCTTTGCATAAACGTATTGCAAAATACTATCTTGGGGATTACTATCCGTTGACACAATATACAAATGATAACGATTCATGGCTCGCGTGGCAGTTTGACCGTCCTGACCTGGGTGAAGGAGTTGTTCAATCATTTATTCGGGAAAATACGCCGGTAAATGCTATGAAGTTCAGCCTACGCGGACTCACGCCGAACTTAAAATATGAGATTGTAAATATCGACACTAACGAAACTCTTAACATGACCGGCGAAGAATTGACTCACTACGGTATCACTCTCGCACCTACGGTCAAACCTTCAGCAATGATATTTATTTATAAAATAGTAAAATCATAGTTTTACAGGAGACATTACGTTATGGCTAACGCAGTAGAACTTCGTAGTACAACAAAACACTCAGGTTTACCAGTCATTGGCGTGTTTGCCACCTGCGATCCCAGGATTGACGACGATGCGCGTACACGTGCGGCAAACATTGTTAAGACATCATCTGATATTATTGCAAAACACGTTATCTTCCCTGATAAAACACCGGTACCAGTTGTATATTCCCTAACTCTTGTCGACGGTGAAAAACAAGCGGATGCTGTTGCGCGGCAGTTTCGTTCTGCAGGAGTAAACATTCTCGTCTGTGTACCTGACACATGGGCATTTCCGCAACTCGGACTGATATCGCTGGTACAACAATTCGAACATTGTCCGATAAACCTCACCTGCGGGAATAGCGGCCCGCGACCGGGTGTGGTTTTTACTCACGCAGCGAATGGTGCAATCGCGCAGTACGGAAGGTTATCCCATATCAATGTCGGCAACTGGCCGGACACCGGGCTTAATCCCAAGATGAGCAAAGATACAGAAGAAGCACTGGTTGACTGGTGTTACGCAGCTGTTACTGCGCAGTACTTACGCGGAAAACGCGTTGTCCTGTTTGGCCACGACTCTATGGGAATGGAAACCGCGCTCGCGCATATACTCCCAACAAGAAACGTTTTTGGTATAGAACTAACCCGGCTTGATATGAAACTCCTAGCGGATATGCTTATAAAAAAAGTGTATGACATTAAAGAACTAAAAAACCTACGCAGATGGCTCGAACGTTACAGCAAAGATAAGATTATGCTTAAGACTCAAGAAGATAGTGAAAGGTTCGAACAAAGCATTGCGATGTACCTCATTGTACGTAACATACTATCCGACCTCAACGCAATTGGCGGCGGGTTTATGTCCCAGCTTGAATGGGGTTCCGACCTCCGCGGGATACCGTTACCGGTAGCGGATATTATGGAATCACTTTTCAACTCAACATTTGATCATAACGGCAAAAAAACGGTAATACCCTTCGCAACGGAAGCTGATACCCAGGGATTACTGACAATGTTGTTTTTTACACACCTTTCCGGAGGAAATCCTCCGTTGTTCATGGACTTCCGCAAAGTATGGGAACCGTTTGAACTACAGGCATTGGTGAAAAAAGCCGGACTGACCGGTTTTGACACCTCAGCTGAATGGTATACTAAAGGCTTTGTTGACGGAGACAACTCAGGTTCCGCATCATTCGACTGGGCAGGATTACCTGGCAGCAGTATAAAACAAATTATGTCCAAGATATCTTTCCCTCTGGCGGACAGCGGCTATTTCCCGGGTATGGGTAATTCCGTAACCTTCATTAGCCCCGGCGGGATTGAAGGCATCGCAGGCCGGTTGGCATACTCGTCGTTATCCAATATGTTTACCATGATTTGGGATGAAGCTAAAACCGTAGATCTACCCAATGAACTCACTCCCATAATATGCGGCTTAACAACACCAACATGGCCTCATACGTTTATTATCCCGAAATACGCGTCAATGCCGGAGTATAAACAGTACGCACCCGCTAATCATTTACATATGACCTGGAACCTCAAACCTTCACGGTTACAGTACTGGATGGATATTGCTAATGTATTGTCATCCACCCCGTGGTCCGCACGGCCGGCGTTTGTCGAAGGTACCGACCGGCCAATACCGTTGTTATACCTTCTAAATGGCGGAGAAACCGCAGCGAAGATGTTGTGGAAATAGCTAAGGAGATATTTTTATTATGGTTACTACACATTTGTGTGAACAAAAAGATTTTGAGCTACTTACCACTTGGTTATCCGACTATTTAAGCGTTATCGACTCCGGAAATACCGGAGTAAAACTACCGTTTTCGTTTATTTTTAATGGTAAAAAATCTGACACGTTCCTCCCAAACATTCCGGTTAACATAAAAGTTATGGACAGTGAAAACAAGAAGCATATAACTTTTTCATTCCCCATTCCCGATTCAACAATATTACTCACTTGTGTACTAGTGAAATACACCGATTACCCCATAGTCGAATGGACATTATATTTCAAGAATACCGGAACCTCAGACTCTGCAATAATATCCGATGTTTTACCGATAAACACCGTGTTTGGCGTTAAAGATACCAACCCTGTACCCGAGTTTGTTTTACACCACCATACCGGCAGCCCAAACTGCCCGGACGATTACCGCCCGCATAGAATGCTTTTGATGTACCACCAAAACAAGAGAATCACCACTTGCGGCGGCCGGCCGGCAAACAGTGACTTACCCTATTTCAACATCGAATACGCGGGACACGGCGTAATCCTGGCATTAGGATGGGCGGGACAATGGGCAACAAACTTCTTCGCTGCAAATCACAGGAATCTCAATATTTCCGGCGGGCAAGAACTTACGAAGTTCACACTTCTTCCCGGGGAAGAAGTGCGAACTCCAATGATTGTGCTCCAGTTCTGGCAAGACGACAGGATTCGCGCACACAACGTTTGGCGACGGTGGATGCTCGAACACAACATGCCAAAAGATCACGGGAAACCGTTGGAACCGATGACCGCAGGCTGCAGTTCATGGTGTTTTGAAGAAATGGTAAAAGCTGATACTGCAAGCCAAAAATATTTTATTGATCGCTACCTCGGAGAAGGTATCGATATCGACTATTGGTGGATGGATGCAGGATGGTATCCCGTAACAAAAAGCTGGCATGAAACCGGTACGTGGGAAGTTGATAAGGCACGGTTTCCCAATGGGTTACGTGAAATAACAGATTACGGACATAACAAAGGAGTAAAATCCATCGTTTGGTTTGAACCCGAACGTGTTACACCAGGGACGTGGTTGTGGGATACTCACCCCGAATGGTTGCTCAGTACCGATGGAAAATGGAAACTGTTAAACCTGGGTAACACAGAAGCGCGGGAATGGTGGATAAATCAAGCGGATAAAATTATTAACGAGCAAGGTATTGATTTATACCGTACCGACTTTAATATCGAACCGTTAAAGTTTTGGCAGGTAAATGACGCACCGGACCGTCAAGGAATTACGGAAATTAAATATGTTGAAGGGCTATACGCATACCTCGACGAACTACGGCACCGCCATCCCGGGATGTTGATTGACATCTGCGCGTCAGGCGGTAGGCGGAACGACGTAGAAACACTACGCCGCGGGATACCGTTATTACGTTCTGACTACA